>JAQIDD010000384.1 GCA_027858215.1 Candidatus Delongbacteria bacterium
TATTATTATTGAACAAGGGAAACTGCAACGTTCGTTTGACATCATCAACGATTCATTAACAGCATTGAGTTCCCGTGTTCCCCAGATTGGAAATATCGTTCGGGATGAGCAGAAAAGCATACGCAACGAACTGGAAAAAATCATGAAAAACATTGATAATAACCGCTTGTATAAAGTACGCACATCCCAGCAAATGGTAATGACACACGCCAATAATGTGGCATTGTTGTTGTCTGAAGCTCTGGATCAAATGCAGCAGCAAATGAATTCCATGGGCAGTTGCAGTGGCTCATGTCAAAAACCCGGGCAGGGCAAACCAAAGATGGGTGAGATGCGTAAAAGACAGCAAAACCTGAAAAAACAGTTGCAGGAAATGCTGGACATGATGAAACAAGGGCAAAAGCCGGGTGGAAAACAAGGGCAAAAACAAATGAGCAAGCAAATTTCCAAAATGCTTGCAGAACAAGAGATCATGCAAAAAATGCTCAATGATATCATGTCAGAACAAAACATACATCCGGATGCAGCAAAACGGCTTCGCGAGATAAACCAAATGCTGGAAGAAAGCAAAAATGATCTCATCAACAGGAACATCACCCCGGATCTTCTTAAAAGGCAGGAACAGATTGTTACCCGCATGCTGGAGGCCGAACGCAGTGAATTTGAACGCGAAATAGACAAAGAACGGAAATCCGAAGAAGCCAAACATTACAAAATTTCAAATCCCGAAGAGGCATTCAAAAAAGCCCTGGAAAAAGAATCTTTCAATGAACTTCTGGAGTTTTCACGGCTGAAAATGACCCGGTTTTACAAAGAAAAATACAAAGAATATCTGCTTAAAATCAATCAGTGATGAGCATCAGTTTTTACAACGAAGATGTTGATATGCCGGATTTTAACAAACCTGCTGCTGCAGCATGGATCAGGCGTACAATAAAAAGTGAGAACAGGGAAGCAGGTGATTGCAGCATCATTTTTTGTTCGGATACATACCTCCTCGAAATCAATGAAAAATACCTGAACCACGATTATTTTACCGATATTGTTGCCTTTGACTACGGAGAAAACAACAAGGTATCAGGCGATCTGTTTATCAGCGTGGACAGGGTAAAAGACAATGCCGCTTGTTATAACGCCGATGTTAAACAGGAATTACACCGGGTGGTGATACACGGGATTCTGCACTTGTGTGGGTACAATGACAGCAATGAAAGTGAGCAAAAACAGATGCGGGAAAAAGAAAATTACTACCTGAAAATGAGAGGCTTGTTGTAAAGATAAAGATCGTTGTCAATATAATATGTTGCGGGACCGGTTTTGTATTGTATTGTATCTGAGCGCAAATTACTGTATGACATACCCTCTCCCCGCAATGGATAAAAGCTGATTATCGTTAGTGTTATAATATTGACAACAAACCGGCTGAAACGTTTCATGCTGTATAGTAACACATTTAAGTGCTTTATTGCAAATGATTTGAGGTATAATATACATTTTGTGCAAGGAAAGACAAAACGAAGCTGCTGTGTGGCGCTGATTTATATCGATGTAATCCAGTCGAAATGTATAGACTAGCAGGTCCGTACATCCATAAACAATAATGCTTAAATGTCATGTCAAAGCAGTATAATATCAAGCACATGGTTTACTCCTGCCTGGCTGATCGGTGCGCCACTTGCGGATTTAAGCTAATATTAAGATATTTTGAGGCATAGTTTTTGAAATCCATTACCTTTGAAATGTAAATTATTATGGATTTTTATGTTCAGTAAAATTCCCGGATTTATCCAGCATACACCATGGCAAAAGCATCTTTGGAGCGTTCCATCCAACGGTGACAAAACCCTGTATCTGACTTTTGATGACGGCCCCACTGCGGGGGTTACCGAAAAAGTGTTAAGCATACTGGATGATTTTAAGGTCAAGGCTACTTTCTTCTGCCTAGGACGTAACGCTGAGCATTATCCCGAACTGATTAACCTCATCAGGGCAAAAGGGCATCGCATCGGAAATCATTCGTACAGTCATATTAAAGGATACAGAACAAATACAAAAAAATACCTGGATGATGTTAACCTTGCTGACAATGTTCTGAAAAGCACATTGTTCAGGCCACCCTATGGACGCATCAGGCACCGTCAGGCCAAGAAATTAGGGAAAAAATACACGATCGTTATGTGGGAAATTCTCAGTTTTGATTACAATGCTTCAATAACGCCAGCCACATGTTACAAAAACGTTGTGAATCACGTTCAACCAGGATCAGTAATTGTATTTCATGATTCATTGAAAACCTCTCACAATGTATTGAGCTGTCTGCCTTCCGTATTGGCCGAATTGACAAACCGTCAATACCAGTTCAAAACAATTCCGGAAAATTACTGATCTTCCGTGTTAAGCAAATCATAGAAAAATCTGGCTGAATGTTGATGCGGGTTAGACGTATCTTTCAAAATGGAATAAACCTTCACTGCCTTAACGGTATCTCCCCTGGTCCTGTGAATGTTAGCAATCTGCCACTGTGCATTCCAATATAAAGAATCCCCTTTGGGGATGCGAGAAAACAAACGCAGTGCTTTATTCAAATTACCTGCATTTTTGGCTTCTACCCCTTGTTGATACAAAGGATTTTTTTCAAGCTCTTTCGAATCAGTCTGCTGTGATGCATCTACAGATGCTTCAGAAGCAACCGTTTCTCGTGATTTTTGTCCCCTTTGTGAAGACCTGTCATCCTGAGAAGCCATTATATCAAGGTCTGATTTTTCATCCTGCCTGATATCCTCATCTGATTCTAAATCTGGCTCTGCCCTATTTGCCACATGGACAGTTTTATCCTGGACTTCCATTTCAGGAAAAGCCGCATCTTTCGCACGGCTTTCCGAATCTCTGGCAATCCCGGCAATCACCATGCTGTCTTGCTGCTGATCTTCAGCAAGGGTGCCGAATGACGCGTCGGCTGTATCAATGCCTTTTTCATTTGTCCCGTCATCCAGGATATTCAGTTCTTCAATAACTGGTTCTGAGTCTTCAATTTCCTGTTCTGCGTCACCCAATTTTTCCTCAGGCATGGCTGTTGTTTCTTTTTTTTACGGTTTCAATGTGGGTTCTTCCTCTTTTTGCTTATTCAATGCTATATTGTCATTGCCGGTATCTTTTTTAATAATAAATCCATCTCCACCAGATCGTTACCATGTGTCTTCCCGGGGGGTATATTTAGCTACCTGAGAATTTTCCTGTGTGTTTTTCTCCGGGAAATCATAAACTAAAACTAAAGCACTAACAGCAACCACTACAAAAACCGCTACCATGGCCAAATAAAGTATTTTCCTTTCTTTACGTTTCTTTAGTGCCTGTTCAAACATGAGGTATGCCCGGTTTTTAGATGCATTCAGGCTGCTTTCTGACTCATACTTACTAAACCCGTCAACAACATCGCTGCACATGGGACAATCAATAAGGTGCTGCTCCACGCTGTGCATGTCTTTCCGTGTTAACTCTCCTTGTGAATACAGCCAGAGGGTTGACTCGTCAGGATGTTCGGTATGGTCAAAAAAGCTATGTATATATTTCTTACTCATGTTTTTTTTCCAATTTTATCTTTAAATTCCGTTTCCCGTTTTGAAGGTGACTTTTGACTTTTTTCAACGAATATCCGGTTTCTTTTTCAATCTCAGCATACGTTAATCCTTTCATGTAAAACAATTC
>JAQIDD010000149.1 GCA_027858215.1 Candidatus Delongbacteria bacterium
ATTGTACCATGAAGTAGAAAAAATGACTGAAACAGATACCACAAAACATATTTATGATTTGTATTCAGGAACAGGTTCACTGTCTTTATACCTTGCCAGAAATGCCAAAAAAGTAACAGGCGTGGAAATCGTTGAAGAAGCGGTAAATGATGCAAAAATAAATGCTGAGATCAATGGATTGAGCAATCTCACTTTTTTTGCAGGTGATATGAGGCATGTGTTATCTTCCTCTTTTATCAAAAAAGAGGGGAAACCGGATATCATTGTCCTGGATCCTCCACGGGCAGGAGTACACAAAGATGTTATCCGGCGGGTGATGGAAGTTTTACCTGAAAAAATTGTGTATGTAAGTTGTAATCCGGCAACACAGGCACGTGATATAAGCCTTATGGAGGAAGCATTCAAGATAAAAAAAGTACAGCCTGTGGATATGTTTCCTCATACCCATCATGTAGAGAATATTGTGTTGTTGGAAAAAAAATAATGATTTTATATCTTTGCGTCTCTCCGTCTTTGCGGTGAGTAGTTACTTTTGTTGATACTGATTAGTTACAGATTAAATTTTAAACAATTTTATTATGAGTCAGATAGCATTAATAACCGGAGTTACATCAGGAATTGGCGAAGCTGCCGCCGAATTGCTTGTTAAAAATGGTTACAGGGTAATTATCACAGGCCGAAGAAAAGAACGCCTGGTTGCCATAGGTGATAAATTAAAATTGCAACACAACGGCAGGGTGCACACATTGCATTTTGATGTTCGTGATAAATCCGCTGTAGATGAGGCCATTTTAGGTTTGCCCGAAGATATGGCTGATATTGATATTCTGATCAACAACGCCGGGCTTGCATCAGGTTTTGATCCCGTGCAGGATGGTGATGCAGAAGACTGGGATAAAATGATAGATACCAACATCAAAGGGTTGTTGTATGTTACCCGCAGGGTGGTTCCCGGTATGATTGAAAGAAAAAAAGGACAGATTGTAAACATTGGTTCCATTGCGGGAAGGGAAGTCTATCCGAACGGGAATGTTTATTGCGCCACCAAACATGCGGTAGATGCATTGACAAAATCCATGCGTCTGGACCTTTTGGATAAAGGCATACGTGTATCCCAAATTGCCCCCGGTGCCGTTGACACTGAATTTTCAGTTGTCCGGTTCCATGGGGATGAATCACGTGCAGAAGAAGTGTATAAAGCCTACGAACCTTTGCATGCTGCTGATGTGGCTGAAACCATCCTGTTTGCAATTTCACGACCACCACACGTAAACATTAACGATATTTTTGTGATGCCGACAGCTCAGGCATCTGCCACAGCGTTTCACAAAGATGCTGAAGACACCTGGTAACGAGAAATAATGTTGCTCTATTTCAAATAGTGGTTGATTTGAAAAATTAACTGGCTTTAATATTATACGGTGAGAAAGTTCAAAATAAGGTGTTAGGGGTTAGGTCGTGAGATTCCTTAACCCTTAAACCTAACCCCTTATTTTTATTTTTTGGACTTTGGATTTTATTCGATTATGCCTGAAAACACAATTTGTTACATTCATCAACCATGTATTAGAAGGCCCCTTAATATTGTACTTCAAAATAACCGGCTGTGATGCTTATGGTTTGTCCACCACCGTCTTCAACATTAAAGAAAAAGCTTCCCTTTAAAATGTCGTTTTCAGTATCGTGTTTGGATATTGTAGTAGCTCCCGCAGTAGCCGGCATTTCTGTTAATGATTCCTGGTAATAGGCCATCGCTGGTCCATTTGTGGGATCAATGTTATGTACGCCTTCCTGAATGTTTTTCGGGAGTTTTAATATGATACTTCGGAATGATGTGTTACTGGAACCTGTGATTTCAATGTAATTCACTGAGGTATCAGAAGTGACAACGGAATTGGCATTAAAGGATTCTCCATTGATACTGGCAGTCATCATATTCACGATATGAGTTGAGTCAGTTGTGTTAATATATTTATAGGGTACTTTGGTAAATTCGCCATTGGTAATTACCCTTGATGCATTTGAATTTTGTTTATAAGCCCTGAAATTAAATTTCCCGGAAATGGTCCTGTCGTCTTCATTGATTGATGTTATCCGGACTTGTCCGGTTCCTGATTCATTATTGCTTGTACTATACACTTCAGCATAAGCACTCGTGTTTGGAATGATAATGCCCTCATGCAAGTTGCTTGCATTCAGTGTATAAACGCCTTCTTCACCGCTGTAGATGGTAATCTGAATGGTTTGACCATCCGCTGATTGTCCGTAAACCAGGATTTGTTCGTCAGAAACCCTGGCATTGGGTTCCGGGCAGCGCCATGTGCTACCGTCAAGAAGTGCGGTCATTAATGGACGATTTATATTGACAGAATTGTCTTCACATGAAGTGGAAATACCCAATGTCAATAAAAACAATATCAGAACTATAAATGATCTTATTTTCATACTGTATGAATTTTTCAGTGCAAATATACTATAATTAAGACTTAAAAAAAAGTAATTTGGATGGCTTGTGACATTAATTAGTTGTAGAAATCTCAATTTTTATTCTTGATTTTTTTTAGACAATCTTCCAACGCATCTTCAATCTGATCATATTTATATTTGAAACCTGCTTCCAATAATTTCTTTGGTATTACGATGGGGTTATTGATTAAATTCATAAAACCATGACCAAAAATAAGGTTTAAGATAAACGGAGGGATGCTGAATCTTAGTTTTTTAATATACGATTCTGCCAGAGCTCCAGAAAACTCTTCATTGGTTATGATGGAAGGTGCTGTGAGATTATATATCCCCTCATAACCGGTATCTTTAATAGCAGTTTCATAAAAAGCAAGCAGATCGGCAATATGTATAAGCGGCATAGGATATTCTCCATGACCTATTTTTGCTCCAAGCCCCATTTTAAACAACCATGATAATCTGGATAATATGCCGCCATCCCCAAGGACAATACCCAACCTGGTAATAATTGTCCTGGTTTTATCTGTTTCAATTGATTTCACCGGTGCTTCCCATGCTTTGCAAAGTGTGCCCAGGAAATTATCAGAAAAATCATTGCTGCTTTCGTCATGGTAATGGATATTATTATAGATGCCAATTGCAGAGGTGCTTATAAAAAGTCCCGGCGGGTTTTCCATGTTGTCAATAACATGGGCTATGTTCTGAGTTGTTAATACGCGGCTGTTGAACATCTTTTTCCGGTTGTGCTTTGTCCAGTGTTTTGTTATCGGAGTGCCTGCTATATGAATGATTACATCCACTTCTTCAAAAAAGTTTTCAAGTGCGGTTCTGTCATAAAGTATTTTCCTCGGAACGCTGATCACCTTTTGTCCCCTGGTTAGAAAATGCTTTTTTATGTTTTTTCCGATAAAGCCATTGCTTCCTGTAACAGCAATTATCATAGTCCTACCTCCTTAATTAAAATTAATTTGAGCCTTTCTTTCGTTGTGATTTTATAGATTTTACCTTTTTTTGCAATGCAGACTTCTCCCGTTTGTTCTGATACGACAATCACAACACTGTCTGTGCGTTCACTCATGCCCACAGCAGCCCTGTGCCGGAGACCCATGTGCTTGGGAAGGTCAACACTTTGGGAGACCGGCAAGACGCAACCGGCAGCTTTGATTTTATCTCTAAAAATAACAATGGCACCATCATGCAACGGCGCATTCTTATAAAAAATATTATTAATCAATCGGTCAGAAATATCCGCATTGATGACTTCCCCACTGCTGACGTAAGTTCTAAGTTCAGAGTCCTTTGAAACGACAATTAATCCACCGGTAAAATTTTCTGCGAGATGATAAACGGCTTTTACAATGGGTTCAATATGGGATTTACTGACGGGCGTTGTTTTGCTGAAATAACGTATGAATGGTAAGTGCTTGTTCAGAAAGTTCTGATTCCCCAGCATCAATAAAAATTGCCTGATTTCCTGTTGAAATACAATCAGCAAAGCAATAACACCTACACCAATAACCTGCCCGAGAATGGAACCGAGCAGTTCCATATTCATTGCCTTTACAATTAACCAAAACATGTAAATTGAAAACACACCGATAAAAATGCGCATGGCAACGGTGCCTCGTATGAGCAAATAAAGCTGGTAGAGCAGGAATGCCACTAGGAATATGTCAACAACATCCAGAAAACGGATGGTTATAAATGCGTGTACCATAAGTTGCCCGAAGATATAAATAATTATTGAAATAAATTACCAATTTGCATTGAAACTGTTTTTTGTTTTCATCATGAGTTTAGTCACCTGTTTTGCTGCAGCTACATCATGTACCCGTAACATATTAGCCCCTTTCATTAATGCTAAAGCATGTAATGCTGATGATGCCGGAAGGTTGTCGGAAGCGTGAATATTCAAATAGTGTGTTATCATGCTTTTTCGCGAAATTCCCACCATAACAGGATGTCCAATGATTTTAAAACTGTCTAGATGATGAAGCAACGTATAATTCTGGTCCAGGGTTTTTCCAAAACCAAAGCCCGGGTCAATAATGACATCATGGACATTTTTGTCTTGTAATATCGCATTTTGTTTATGAAAAAATTCCAAAAGATCACCCGGGAAATCCTTATAGCTTGGATGCTTTTGCATCGATGCTGGTGTGCCCTGCATATGCATCACGATGTATGGCACCTGCATCTCTGCCACAACATCAAAAATAGATGGATCCATATTTCCTCCGGAAATATCGTTAATCATGCCAACTTTATATTTACCAATTTATTGATGTGCAATGTTGGAACGGAATGTATCGACTGATACCGGAATTTCGGCAGATATATTTCTGATTATGTCCAATGCTTTTTCCAGCCTGTTCCATTCTGTTTTTTCATCAATAATATCAGCCCCCGGCCTGGAAGACATCCCGCCAGCATCAATAATATCAGCCCCTTCGTTTATGATTTCTTTTACCCGTTTTTTTATGCTTTCTGATGTTGTATAACGCCCACCATCGTAAAAAGAATCCGGTGTAATATTCAGAATTCCCATTACTTTTGGATATTCGAAATCCATAAGTTTTCCCTTGACATTGATAGTCTGTTTTTGAGTAAACATATTTTTTGTTCATC
>JAQIDD010000215.1 GCA_027858215.1 Candidatus Delongbacteria bacterium
ATTGCTTGTCAATGTATTTAATGATGTTATTTGCGCCCTCTTTTTTCTTTTCCACTTCATATTTCAGAAATTCCGTGCTGATTGTATTGACAACATCGGCGGTTTTTCTTGCATTTTTATCTTCAAATAAAATCCTTATGGTCCCTGCAGACTTATTAAGTATGTTAATATTCAGCCTCTTGGAATAACTATCTATTATTGATTTTTCATTATTAATGATAAAATAGTACCCCCCTTTGTTGAACTGATTTTGATAAAAACTAATTTGATCGTAATCTGAAACCTTTATTTTTATTCTTCCTCCGGGAATATCAGTCCATTGATTGGGGGCAAGGGTAAGATTATGTTCCAGTCCTTTAAAGGAATAATCTATTTTGATGTTCTTTTTGCTGAAATGTAAATTAATTTTGGTGTTCAATAAATCAGATTTGGAGATTTGATAATTTACTTCAAAAGGAGATGTTTTATAAAGTTCATACGAAAGGAAAGTCCCTTCTTTGTAATATGAAATCTCCAGTGACAACATGGAGAAACACCTTTTCAAAAACTCCTGGGAACGCAAAAGCTCAATAACCGGGTCAAGGCCTGTTTCATACATTTCCTCCAGGCCAAGAATTTCATTTGTTTTATTTTGTGTCCGCACCTGCAGGACAGCACTGGCTTGATACACAGGGGGTGTGTACCGTATGTAAATGACGCCGGTAATAAGTCCGGCGACCAAAAGAATACCAATAATCCAAAGGCTTTTTTTTAAGACTTTAATAAAAGTAAAAAAATCAAACTTTTGGTTAATGACTGGTATTTTATTATGATTCATAAGCTATCTCGCAATAAAAAGTCCATAAACCGTTAATCCTGTAGTAAGGAGAGTCAGGTATGGACTTATTTCTGTCAATATACGGTTGACATATTTAGGTTTACTTTCAACATATATTATATCGTTGGCCTGCAATAGAATATTGCTACCCTGGATTTCTTTCAAATGAGAGATGTCGTAATAATACACCTGCGGTTCACCAGTGAGGTCACCCCTGATCAATTTAATTTGATAGGCTTTACTGATATTACTAATTCCTCCGGATTTGGCCAAGGCTTCGATCAGGGTAAGGTTTTCAGATGGTATTGTCAATACCGTTCCTTTTGTACCGCCATCTTTAAATACAATGACTTTACGATTTGTAACTTCAATCAGAACAAATGGTTCTTTGTAATATTTTGCATATTCTTTTTCAAGAAAAGATTCAGCTTCCCGTATTGTTTTTCCGGCTAGTTGAATACGCCCCAGGGTAGGTAATTTAATTAAACCGTCGTATTCAATAAGGTATTCAAGGCCTTTTTGTCTTTCGTTCCCTCCCCCGCTAGTTTGTTGATTACCCAGGCCTACAAGAGCAAACCCATCGTTAGTTGTGATGCGGATGGCAAGTTTATCAAAAGGTTTTATCCGGTATTCTTTTTCACTTGATTTGAATTCTGCAAGAGGGTAATCCTCACTGATCTGAAACATTTCAGAAGGACGCAAGGTGCGGCATGAGTTCATGCTTAGCACCACTGAGGCAAGCATGAAAATGATACCATATATTTTTAATGATTTCAACATAGAAGAAACATTTATCCAGACAAAAATAAGAAAAAAGATTTAAGTGTGGTCTGATTATGTTAATAAATGATTATAAAGGCTTTTCATATCGTTTACCAACCTATTAAAATCATAATTTGATTTAACAAAGATCCACCCTTCCTGTGCCATGTTTTTACGTAAATTATCGTCATTTACCATCAGCAACAGTTTAGCTGTATAGTCGTTTAGGTTTTTGTTTTGAGCCAACAGAGCAGTTTTATTAGGCATTACTGAATTTTCAATGCCACCAACATTGGTAGTTACAACCGGCGTGTTTGCTGCCTGAGCTTCAATCAAACTTACTGGCGTGCCTTCATTAATGGATGTCAGACAGGCAATATCCAAACCGGGGTAAACCAAGTCAATTTCCTTGATCCAGGAGGTAAAAATGATATCCGAATCAGCGTTTTCATGTTGCATACTCACTGACAACCCCAATTGGTCAGCATGTTTTACCAACTGATTTTTTAATTCTCCATCGCCGATAATAAATGCTTTAACTTTTTTATGTGTTACTGATTTTGTTTTGTCAATTGCATTCAAAAACAATTCGTGATTTTTAAGTTTTGTTAGCCGTCCGACTATGCCTATGGTTAATGTATCATCAGGAATGTCGTATTTGCGTCTGAATGCACTGCGTTTTTCCTGATAATGTTGTTGAAAGCGTTCAAGATCAAATCCAAGGGGAATGACGCTGAAATTTTCCGGAGTTGCAATTTTATGTTTAAAGGCCAGTTCTTGTTTTTGCAGTTCACTAATCGCAATGATCCTGGAGGTTTTTTTTGCCAGGTTCCGGTCAATATGTTTGTATAATGCCGTTTTGGATTTATTAAAATACGAATGATAAATGTGACCATGATAAGTATGAACAATGACGGGAACCTTCAGTCGATTGGCGGCAAGCCGTCCAAGAACACCCGCTTTTGTGGCATGTGTATGCACAATATCCGGTTTCCAGCGTTTAATAATATTACTGATTTTCCGATAGGCCAGGTAATCATTTCTGTAATTGATTTCCCTTTGCATCTCAGGGATGATGATGGGATGCAAACCCAGGTTTTTTACGATGTAATCAGATGCCCCTTCGTATTCCGCATTTTTGCCTCCAATGAGTAAAGTTTCAAATTCAGGTGCCATATATTTACTCAGGTAAGCCACATTGTAAGTAGGACCGCCAAGGTTAAACCTGTTTATTATGCGCAATACTTTCGGCATTACATCATTGTTTTTTTCCACCATATCTGGAAAACAAGCATTGCCCAAATCCTGGCATGTATGTCCCCCGGGTTGTTGCTGTGAAGGATCTTTTTCATTTGCATGACTTTTTCCGGGTTGAAAATCCCTTGTTCTACAATAAATTGACGATTGAATACATGCTGATCCAGCTTTGAGCTGAGTTCGTTACGGAACCATGTTAGCAATGGAACTTCAAAGCCATGTTTTGATTTTTGTAACAAATTATTGGGAATGTGTTTCGAGAAACTGTCTCTTAAAATGCGTTTTTGTGTGTTGTCAGAAATTTTATATTCAAAAGGGATGCTAAATGCAAAATCAACCACTTGATGATCAAGAAACGGCGTTCTTACCTCCAGGCTGTTTCCCATTGACATCAGGTCAACTTTATACAACATGTCATTGGGAAGGCACATATGCATATCAGAAAACAGTATGGAATGCATATCATCAGGAGCTGATTTCACATGATGCACCAGATTTGCCTTTCTTGCTTCATAACTATCTTTGTCGTCAATATGATCAAGAAGCTTGTTGATGGATTTTTCGGATGAAAGGCTGCACCAAAACCAGTATCTTTCTTCAGGAGAAAAGTTCAATCCCGTCGAATAACGATTAATCTGTCTTATGAGGTTGTGGATCTTACGTTGCCGGGATTGGGGCAAAGATCGCCAGATGAAATTGGTGTTTCTGAATAATATATTTTGAAAATTATTTTTCAAAGCCTTTTGATGTGCCAGGTATTTGTTGTACCCTCCGAACATTTCATCTGCACCATCACCACTCAGAGCTACACGGACATTTTTTGATGTATGTTTACTTAGTGTATAAACTGCCAGTGCTGAAGAATCAGCAAAGGGTTCATCAAGGTAATCCAGCATATTATCCAGATCTTCCAGCATTTCTGATGTTGTAGTGATAAAGCTGGTGTGATCGGTATTGTAATAATGCGCAAGCGTTTCAGCATCTTTGGTTTCATCAAAATATGGCTGATCCTTAAAGCCAAGCGAATAGGTTTTTAGTTTATTTGTGTGTTCTGATGCAAGCGCAACTATGATTGAAGAGTCAATACCTCCGCTTAGGAAGGCTCCCAATGGAACATCAGATAACATACGCCTTTTGACAGACATGCTCATGCGCTGCTTAAGCTCGGCAATAGCAGCATCATAGGAATTGATATATTTATCTTCTGCATGTGGTTCAGGAATACGGTAATAGGTTTCTTCTGAAATACCTTGCCTCGTAATAACCATTATTTTACCCGGTTTGAGTTTTTGGACATGTTTAAGCATGCAATGGTTATCAGGTGTGTAATTAAGCTGAAGATAGGCATTTAAACTGGCTTTGTCAATTTCCCGGGGTACCGGATACTGAAGCAATGCTTTCATTTCTGATGCAAAAGCCAGAAATTTATCGTTGTAATAATAGAACAGAGGTTTGATACCAAGGCGGTCACGCGCAAGAATCAGACGTTCTTTTGTCATGTCCCAAATAGCAATGGCAAAGCATCCATTGATTTGTTTAATGGCATCCACACCACACTTTCTATAAAGCTGTAATACTACCTCGGCATCTGATTTTGTTCTGAATTCGTAATGTTCATGTATGAGTTCCTTCCTGACTACCGGATGATTGTAAAACTCGCCATTAAAACTTACCACGATGTTGCCATCTTTACTTATAAAAGGTTGATCGCTTTGTTCTCCGGGATCAATAATGGCCAGGCGGGAATGCCCTAAAACAACAGGCCCTGATCTAAAAATATGTTGGACATCGGGTCCTCTTTTGCATAGGCAATCAACAGCAGATTGCGTGAGAGATTCAATGTTTTTCTCACTCTGTGTTAAATCAAAAAAACCTGTGATACCGCACATGACAATGTTTTAAAGGGGTTTAAAATCATAACGAAATTACAACTATTTTTTGAGCTAATCAACAAATTAATTGAAATTATACTGATGCTTCATTTGCAGGCATACAAAAAGACAAAACCGGATACATTATTATATTCTATACGGCTTTAAAAACTATCATCCTCTTTGTCCAACCAGCATAAAGATAATCCCTGGCTGTGCACTCATTCGTATTCTTGCTTCTAATAAAACTGTGCTTAGTTGTTATCCTGGAGTTTAATAATTTAGTAAGGAAACAACATACCATTAAAATACCTTTTGCACATAGAGATTGGAAAAATCTCATATCAAAAAAAGCCCCGTGGGGCTTTTTTTGAAACAATAAACATGAAATATATGTTGGAATGAAGATTACATCATACCGGGCATGCCTCCGCCCATGCCGGGAGCACCGGCACCAGCACCTGCAGCATTGTCATTTTCGTCCTCAATGTCAGCTATGATACATTCTGTGGTAAGCAACATACTGGCAATGGATGCTGCGTTTTCAAGTGCAATACGAGCTACTTTGGTAGGATCAATTACCCCTGTTTTCAGGAGGTTTTCGTATATTTCTTTCCGTGCATTGTACCCAAAATCATCTTTGCCTTCTTTTACTTTTTGAGCCACAACAGAACCATCAACACCTGCATTGTTAGCGATGATCCGCAAGGGTTCTTCGAGTGCCCTGCGAATGATTTTGATCCCGGTTTCCTGGTCTTTGTTGTCATATTTTAACTTATCCAGGGCTTCAAGTGAGCGTATATAAGCTACGCCTCCACCAGGAATAATTCCTTCTTCAACAGCCGCACGGGTTGCACTCAATGCATCTTCCATGCGGCCTTTTCTTTCTTTCATGTCCACTTCAGAAGCTGCTCCCACATACAATACAGCTACACCACCTGCAAGTTTAGCCAGGCGTTCCTGCAATTTTTCTTTATCATAATCTGAGGTGGAAGCTTCAATTTGCTTTTTGATCTGTGACACACGTGATTTAATGGTCGCTTTGTCGCCTTCGCCATTTACAACGGTTGTATTTTCTTTGTCCATGGTCACTTTTTCAGCGCGCCCGAGCATATCCACGGTGGCTGCATCCAGTTTCATGCCTTTGTCTTCAGAGATCACAGTGCCACCTGTTAGCACAGCAATGTCTTCAAGCATTTCCTTGCGGCGGTCACCAAAACCGGGTGCTTTAACAGCTGCCACCTTGATGGTTCCACGCAAACGGTTAACAACCAACGTTGCAAGTGCTTCACCTTCCACATCCTCGGCAATGATCATCAGTGGTTTGCCATCCTGTGCGGTTGGCTCAAGTACCGGCATCAAATCTTTCATTGATGAGATTTTCTTGTCTGTCAGGAGAATGTAGGGATTTTCAAGCACGGCTTCCATTTTGTCACTGTCGGTGATAAAATAGGGAGAAATATAGCCCCGGTCAAATTGCATGCCTTCAACCAGGTCAACATGGGTGGTAGTGCCTTTTGCTTCTTCGACAGTGATGACGCCTTCTTTTTTCACTTTCTGCATGGCCTCAGATATCAGTTTCCCGATTTCATGATCATTGTTTGCTGATACAGTAGCCACCTGTTTGATTTTTTCATTGTCATCACCAACTTCCTGTGATTGCTTTTTGAGATGCTTGACAATGCTTTCAACCGCTTTATCAATGCCTCGCTTAAGTTCCATCGGGTTGGCTCCCGCTGTAACATTTTTTAAACCTTCCTGCACAATAGACTGTGCAAGTACGGTAGCGGTGGTGGTTCCATCACCGGCATCGTCATTGGTTTTTGATGCCACTTCTTTCAACATCTGAGCACCCATATTATGAAACCGGTCTTCCAGTTCAATTTCCCGGGCCACAGTTACACCATCTTTGGTAATTTGCGGAGCACCAAATTTTTTGTCAAGTACCACATTTCGCCCCCTGGGGCCAAGCGTTACCTTCACTGCATCAGCAAGCGTATCAACGCCTTTTTTTAGTTGATCTCTTGCATTAATGTTAAATTTCATTTCTTTTGCCATAATTCTTTATTCTTTAAAATTTTCGTATTGATTTGCCAAATAATTTTTATTTCACTGCAATCCCCTTTACGAATATTATGCCATGAAGTATTTTTGCTCAACATCGGTCAAAATAACATATTTTATCCATCTTATCTGGCAGACATAACTGCCAAAATGACAAATTGGCATACCCGGCTGTTACAATGGTTTAAGTTTATCACCATGTACATTGGGCTATTATAGCGTGATTAAATAATTGTAACCACATGTCATACAATGAATTTACTGAAAAAACCACAAAACTTATTGCTTGTTGTGTGGAATTTGTTTTTTGGGCGGCTGTATCTGCCTCCGGTTTCAAGTTGCAACACTGCAGACTGGTATTTGCATGCTTTCAGGCAGGAGCTTCCGGCTTCGCAAATCCGTCTACATTCCATTACACCGCCAGCCTGCCACCTGGCAAGTACAGGCTTTCGCCGGGACAAGCCCTTCGGTCGCTCTGCCTGCAAGGCAAAATACGCAGCCCGTAGTGTCACAAGCTTTACACCTGCGTCAGGCCGCAAAACATTGCCTGTTCAAACATTTTCGCTACACACTTAGCCTTTGGGTTTCAATAAAGATAAAAACGCGGCGTTTTGTTTTTCTTCGTATTTTTGCCACAATTAATGTTGAAATTCGGAAACATAACACTTCACGACGAGCCTGTTTTACTTGCTCCCATGGAAGACATCACGGATGCATCCTTCAGGCACATGTGCAAAATGTTTGGTGCCGATATGATGTTTACTGAATTCATATCGTCTGACGGCCTCATCCACAATGGCAGGAAAAGTTTACAAAAACTTTATATTGACAACAATGAGCGCCCCATTGGCATACAAATATACGGACACCTTATTGAACCCATGCTGGCTTCTGTGAAAATCGTTGAAAAAGCAAATCCCGATGTTATTGACCTGAATTTTGGATGTCCTGTAAAAAAAATTGCTGCCCGTGGTGCCGGCTCGGGCATGATGATGAATCCTGAACTCATGGAAGAGATGACGCGCCGGATAGTGCAGTCAACCAAATTGCCTGTGACAGCAAAAACCCGGCTGGGATACGATGAAGAAAACAAAAATGTGCTTGAAATTGCATTACGCCTGCAGGATGTCGGCATAAAAGCACTAACTATTCATGGCAGAACAAGGTCGCAAATGTACAAAGGCAAAGCCAACTGGGACCTCATCCGTGCTGTCAAAGAGCATCCTGACATGGAAATTCCTGTCATTGGCAATGGGGATATACGCTCCGGAGAAATGGCCAGGGATTACATTGACACTTATAAAGTGGATGGAATTATGATCGGCAGGGGAAGCATAGGGCGGCCATGGATTTTTAAAGAAATTAAACATTTCCTGGATACCGGAACACCCCTGCCCCCTCCTACCGTCGCTGACAGGGTAGATATTGCCAAAACACATTTTACATTGTCACTGGAACACAAAGAACTTCCACGTGGCATTTTTGAGATGCGCAAACATTTTTCACTGTATTTTAAAGGTATTCCAAATTTCAAACCCCTGCGCATGAAACTTGTTACCAGCACAGATCCCCGGGAAATTTATCACTTGCTTGAAACCATCAAAGACACCTACGGCGATTTCCAGCCTGAAAATCCATACGCCTACGATAAATAATAATGCCATATGTTAACAGCAATCCCTGTAAATAAAAAGTTAGAGGTCACTATTTAGCTCATATTTTAAAATAAAGTATAATTTTTAACTCAATACAACATGAAAAAACTCCTTTCTTTGACAATTATCCTGGCCATCGGCTCTTTAGCTTTTGCCCAGGACAAAATCAATTTGTCTGATGACATTCCGTTTGATGAATCTTATACCGTTGGCGAACTTGACAATGGTTTAAAATATTACATCAAACACAATGAAAAACCCGAAAACCGCGCTGAATTCTGGATGGTAACGCATGCAGGAGCTATGCAGGAAGAGCCAGATCAAAATGGCTTAGCCCATTTTTGTGAACACATGGCTTTCAACGGTACCAAAAACTTTCCCGACAAGGCTGTGCTGGAATACTTGCAGAGCATCGGAATGGAATTCGGTCCCAACATCAACGCCTGGACAAGTCACAATGAAACCGTTTACACCCTCACCAAAGTTCCGGTAGAAGATAAAGCCTACATTGATACCTCCATGCTCATTTTGCGCGATTGGGCTACAGATGTGTCTTATCTTGATGAAGAGGTGGAAAAAGAACGGGGGGTGATACACGAAGAGTGGCGTGCGCGTAATTCTTCGTATTCACGCATAAATGACAGCATTAATATGAAACTTTACAAGGATTCAAAATACGCGAAACACAATGTTATTGGCGATATTGACATTGTGGACAGTGTGAAACCCAAGCGTTTGAGAGATTTTTTCAATACCTGGTACCGTCCCGATTTGCAGGCCATCGTGGCTATTGGTGATATTGATGTAGATGAAACCGAGAAGAAGATCAGGGAGATGTTTGGTAGCATGGAAATGCCGCAAAATCCCAAACCACGTGTTGAGCAGGAAGTCCCCGATCACGATGAAACCCTGTACGCCATTCACACTGATAAGGAAGCCAGTAATGTGCGCATGCAGGTGTATTTTAAAAACGAACCGCTTGATCCTTCATTGACATTTGACAAATACCGTGAAGAAGTTGTTCGCAGGCTGGCATTTCGCATGTTGAGACAACGGATAGATGAAAGAAATCAGAATGAAGGGCAGCCAATGTCTTACGGTGGCTGGGGATATTACAATATAGTCCCTGAAAAATCAGCGCTGTATTGTTATGCCTATCCGCTTGAAGATGAAATACTGCATTCGGCACAAATCCTGCTTGAAGAAATGCACCGGGCATTGCAACATGGTTTCACCCAAGAAGAACTTGATGAAGTCAAAGAAGTGAGAATGCGCTGGGCAGAACGCAGTGTCCGTGAAAAAGATACACGGGAAAGCCGTTCGCATTGTTATAGTGTTGTCAATGCGTTTAAGGAAGATGATGTGATCATGTCGCCTGAAACGGTTTTGGCTTTCTATAAGCAATACCTGGATGATATCAGCCTTGAGGAGGTAGATCAATCCATTCAGGGGCTTATGGTGGATAACAATCGCGTGGTTACTTTATCGGGCCCTGATAATGTTGAGCTTCCCGTCAAAGAAGCGCTGGCTGATGTCATTAAAAAAGCTGAAAAGAAAGCATATGAACCTTATGATCCGGTCAAAAGCATTGATGATTTGATGTCAGAAACTCCTGAACCGGGCAAAATCATCAAAACTGAGAAAATTGATGAGCCTGAATGTGAAAAGTGGACGCTTTCCAATGGCATGGAAATGTACGTTAAGTTTGCAGACTTTAAGAAAGATGAGTATGCTTTTTATTTCTTTTCCAAAGGCGGTAAGTCCCTCTATGATGTGTCTCAACGGGCTGAGATTGCTGTTGCCGGGGGTGCTGTTCCAGAAAGTGGGCTGGCTGATTATGAACAAATCCAGTTAGACCGGTACATGAATGGAAAAAAACTGTACAATTTCGGTGGTATCAATTTATACAATGAAAACATATTGGGCTTGTCCATGGTGAAATACCTTGAGGATAACTTTAAAATGTACCACCTGATGTTTACCCAACCACGGCTGGACAAAAAAGGATATGAAAAATACATGTCAGGCCGGGAGACATTCTACAAAAACCGGTTGAACGATCCCAATACGGTAATGCGCGACAGCATTACGGCCATCCGCTATGATTACCATCCCTGGGCGATGCCCCTCGAATGGGAAGATTATCAGAAAGTTGAATATTCAAAAGACTTGCTGGCTTTGTATAAAGAAAGGTATTCAGATGCTGATGATTTCACCCTGTTTCTTGTTGGTAATTTTGAGAGGGAAGAACTGAAAAAAATGGTGAAAACCTATTTGGCGTCTCTCCCATCAGAAAAGGAAACCGAATCATTCAAAGACATCAAACGTTATTATGTTAAAAACGCTGTAATCAAAACCATTGATATACCCATGGTTACGCCAAAAGCCAAAGTGCAGATTGAATACCATAACAACATGGATTACACGTACGAAAATGTTACCATGATGCGCGCTGTCAGCAACATTCTTGATCGCCGTTTTACCGAGACCGTGCGGGAAGACGAAGGCGGAACCTATGGCGTTGGTACCCATGGCTATATTTCTTTTGAACCCATTGAAGAGTATATGTACTACATCACCTTTACCTGTGATCCTGAACGGGTTGAAGAACTGAAAGGCGTTGTGTATGATGAAATTGAAAAACTGACAGCGGGTGATGTTGAGGATCATTACATTGAGGAATTTAAAAAGGCTTACGCTAAAAAACGCAGCGAAGACCTGAAAGATAACTTCAGTTGGGTAAACATGTTGTCTATGTTTGATGAGAATGGTGTGTATCCTTATGCTCCGGCCATGGATAAGTTAGTTGAAAAGGCCACCAAAGATCAGATTGTGACTTTTGCAAAAGATGTTTTCACCAATGATGTAAAGATTGAAGTTGTGTTTTTACCTGAGGAAAGTAAGTGACAATTTTTGGTATTCGGATCAATATGGTGCAGTCAGATGTCCGGTGTTTCGAGTTTTTCGCGATGCCGGGCATTTTGTTTTATAAATCATGCAGCAAAAAAAAACCTGACTGTTGTCAGGTTTTTATACGTTGCGGAGAGGGGGGGATTC
>JAQIDD010000294.1 GCA_027858215.1 Candidatus Delongbacteria bacterium
TCATAACTTTGCTTTTTAAGACATATTGAAATAAATATCAAATCACATACCAAATCACGCTTGCATAACACACATTTTTACATAAAAGATGAACTACAATGCTATTCCATTGGTGGCAAGCCTTCAAAGGAATCTCCTTCAACAATGGTAAATTTTTCTTTATCCTCGAGCAGCTGGCGGTCTAAAAACACAACCCCGTTCAGATGATCTATTTCGTGCTGGAAAATATGAGCGGTATACTGATGATCTATACGCTCCACCACCCTGTTGCCTTCAGCGTCATAATATTCAATATCCACCCATGTGGCACGATAAGAAAAATCTTCGATGTCCGGGTAACCCTCGCCTGTGGGGATTGACAAACAGCCATCCGCTCGTTCCACAATGGAATCAGAATATTGAATGATCCGGGGATTATAATACACTTCCCAGGGATGAATAACAGCTCCAATATCCCAGCGTTGAACCCAGATTACCCTGCGGTTGATTCCAATTTGAGGGGCAGCTATACCAACCCCTCCTTCGGCATGTACCGTTTTTTCCATGCGGTCGGTCAGCAATTGCAGGTTTTCTTCATCCAGCACTACATTGGTTGATGT
Organism: Candidatus Delongbacteria bacterium; assembly: GCA_027858215.1. Lineage (GTDB taxonomy): Bacteria > Bacteroidota > Bacteroidia > Bacteroidales > ML635J-15 > JAQIBY01. Next base: position 600 of record JAQIDD010000294.1, read on the forward strand.
GTTTCGGAGGATGATTGAATCGGGTTGCTCGTAGAATATCATCAAATCCATTTTTTGGGTAGCAGTACCTGATTCTATGAGTTCATTTTCTGCAATTGAGAACCTGGTGGTTGTGGTATATTGCATGTGAAGCGGGTATGAAGCTCCACAATCATTGTAAGCCCAGGCGTACAATTCATGTTCTGTGCCCTCATCACAATCATCAAACAACACATGTTTCACCGTATCAAGGTCAGTAGCTTCATTATAATTATTTTCAGTGTTGTATTTATATCCGTTGCAGTTTTCAACCTCTGACCATTCCATTAAAACGCTTGTATCACTTACCACAAACGTAGCATCTTCGGGTGGTGCGGGCTGAAAATCGGTCAGCCAGGTAAAATCAAAAGTATATTGAGCTGAATCAGTGGGCTGATCAGTGATAACGTCGGTTTCAACATTGCTGCATGCTGTGGAATAAGCGGTAAATCTCAGCTCATCGCCCGGCGAAAAGGAAAAATTGTTGTTTTTTACTGATTTTGTAAGTCTCAGTTCGGGCTGTTGCTGCATTTCCAGATTCATGACATTGTTTTTATTGGAACTTAAAATTTGGATGGTTCTGACCTGATTTCCTGACCGTATGCTCAACGTGTAATGTGACTGCGCTCCGGGAGTGAAATTCAATACATATAAACCCTTATCTGTTTTAAAAGATTGTTCATACAATTTTCTGCCGGTTACATCCAACACCCTGACATGCACTTCTTTTTCAGGTGTATAAATACCGACATGTGTCTGGTTTGAAGTAGGATTGGGATAAGCATCGTTTACAATAAGCCCTGACTTGTTGATCATTTCCTGAGCCTCAATGCCACTGGATACATTGAGCAAAAGTATTGAATTCGGATAATAAATCATGGTATCACCACCGTCAGTCAGATTTTCGGTGAGGATACTATCCAATCGCAACTGATTATCCGGCTGGTCCAGATCAAAATTCAATTCTATTTGTTGCTGACCCCATGCTACCGTACTAACTGCTATTGCAAGTGTGATCAGTATAAGTTTGTTTAATAAGTTCATAACTTATATTCATTTAAAGGTTTATTCATAGCATCAAAGGTAATAAAAATTCATTTTACAGTGATTTTTTATTACCTTTCTGCGATTTCAGCATGATCCAAGAATAAATATGCTTTTTGATTGTTAACCCAAGACCACATGGACTTCTGCGTCCATAGCAAAAAATTGGGTTGTCGAAAAAGACAATAATAATGTCATTTTCCAACAACCCAAGTTACTTATTACTTAGTGTTTGTCTATGATGGCTGATTTCTTTGTTGCAGCAGATTAGTCAGTTTTCTGTTGCAGATCTCTCAGGCGTTGTTGCAGGGATGCATCTTTTGAGACACTACCGTTGATTTCAATATAGCGTTTCTTAGTCATATCAGAGTTTTCGAAATCTTCATTCATTGACTGTTGCATTTTCTTCTGTTGTTCAGTAACCACAGCATCTGCAGCTTTATATCCCCGGGACTCTTCCTGGGTCATCTCAATTGTTTTACCTTGTTTCGCAGCCTTGGCTATTTCCTGATACTGTTGAACTGTCAGGTTATTATCTTTAATGGCCTTCACCATGACTTGCTGTCCTTCCTGGTTGATTTTCTGGATATTTTGCTGCAATTTTACAAATTCAGACAATTCTGCATCCGTAATCGGTTCTGTTGCATTGTCTTCATTTTGCTGAGTAAAGCCAAAGCTTGCTGCAAATACAAATGCCAATAATAAACTTGTTGTTTTCATCAATTTTCTCATAATAATTATTCTTTTTTTAGATTTACACATCATCATAACGATTTGAATATGCTAATGTTGTTGGAAATCATTATGAATTTTATTGATAATCAACATATTATACTCACTAGTATTATGCCAATAGCACTTGGCGAATAATTTTGACATCCCCCTGTAAAGTATATAGCAAGGCAATCTTATATTGTATATCTGATTCAGATATGGTAAACTTACAGAATTTACCATCAGGCACGTATTTTGTAAATCTGAAGGTAGATTCTGAGGTATATACAAAAAAACTGGTATTACAATAGAGGTATCAACCAATTGATTTTGCAATATCCTTCAGGTTGGATTTTTTCAGGTAAAACTGATTGCTGTTTTTGGTCTGATAAATAAATTGCCCTGACAAATTATCATAAATGCTAATGTAAACTTTGGTTCCGGTTTGAGCAAACATCAACACAAAACGGTCTCCATCTCCATTGGGTTCACCAATTTCCCACGGATAAGGGT
>JAQIDD010000299.1 GCA_027858215.1 Candidatus Delongbacteria bacterium
ACCTGGTATTACCACTGGAGAAGTAGATGAAGGGACAGAATATTTATCCCAGTTACATGGTTCAAACCAATCGTTATTTACAGTACCGATCCATCCCCACACCCCGGGAGTGCCACCACTTCCGGCGCTACCATCTGACAATTCAATAAACACATCCGTACTGGTTCCTGACTCGGTTGTTGCATTATAATATGCCCCACCACCGGGGTCTTGTGTTGGAAAGCTGTATGAATTATTGGCCGTACCGCATTGCATCAGTGTACTTTCACCACACAACCCTTCCTTTACTGCAAAACCACCAGAAGAATAGTATGTTTCATCACCAAAATAAGAAGCCCATTCTCTCACGCCATTGATATCAAACTGGGCAAAAACAATAGCCTTACTACCTGTAATGGAGGATTGATTGTAACTTCCGGTTTTGCTTTTGCATGGAAAAGAAGAACTCCTTGTAATCCCTGAGGCCGTAATATAATTGTCAGTGCTTATACCAAGCCCCCAAAATTCTGAACCATCACTGGTTCCATCTCCTCCATAATAGGTTGCCCATTTTCGAGCACCACTGTTGGAAAACTGCAAAATAATACCATCACATACGAATGTGCTTCCTGAAGACAGTGTAGTTTTTACATAAGCCCCGCCACCAGGATCATAGGTTGGGAAATCAGTAGTATTAACCCTGCCAACAATAACGACATCTCCGTTTGAAGCTATTTCAATATCTCTGGGATCCTGCCATATTATACTGTTTGCACTCGATGATCCTCCATATAATGTACACCAGTTTAAAGCGCCTGTGCTCAAAAATTTAAATATGGATACTTTTCTTCCGCTGCCACCGGAGCCATCCGTATATGCACCTCCAGGGTTAACAGTGGAATAACTACTGTTTGCTGCACTGGTAAGAAAAATATTATTGCTCTCATCGACAGCAATAAACGAATCATCACCACAATAGGTACCGGAATTCCCCCGGCTTATGTAAGTTCCCCATTCAAACACTCCACTTTCGGAGAACCGGTGAAGTGTAGGGGTTTCACTCTCTCCTGGATTTGAAACATAATAATGGCTTCCCCCTGCATCTTTTAAAGGCATAGGATTCCAGGAAGGAGGTGTATATGAGCCGCCAGACACAAGTAATTCATTGTTATTATCAATAGCAATACCTGAAAGTTCCAAACCCGAACTTGAGCTACCAGATGTTTTATTGAACATGGTTGCCCAAAGCCTGACACCGGCAGATGAAAATTTAAGAATAAAATTGCGATTATTCCCCTGCTCGGTTTCATAATAAGCACCACTTCCCTGGTCATACAAAGGAAAAGAAGGAGACGGAGAACCATAAACATAAAAAACACTACCAATAATGTAGAGATTATCTTTTTGATCAATGGCAACACTTTGATTTGAATATTTTGTTTTTGTTGACTGACTTCCAGCATAATAGGTTGACCAAATAATTTGCCTGTTTGTATTAAATTTCATTATCACCAACTGAATCCCATTATCACCTCCGGTTGACTGATAATAAGTTGATCCGCCGGGATCTATCACAGGAAAAGATGTTTCATTATAGGTATTTAATACGATAAACATATTTCCGTTGGAATCCCAAACAGGGTTAGTGTAGGTAAAAGCTGTACTGGTTGTATTATCATAAAAATAGGTTGACCAGGTTAAAGAAGGGTCAATTATCAATGGTTTGGATGTGTTGTATTCAGCAATGTTGAACATGATGGTATCATCTGACACTTCGTATTGTGACTCGATTTTACTGCCATTTTGCAGGCACAATGGTTTGTTTTCAACCATTTTTCCGGGGAGAATATTCACAACAGCATTTCAATTGTCATCAATATCAATACTTTTATGTCCTTTGTACACTATTTTGATTTTTGATGGATCAGCATGGGGGGCAATCTCAAAATCATATTTCAATATACCATCATGAAAATAAAAAACCATATCAACACCTTGATAAACATCCTCATACCTGACTTTTTCAAAAATTGGAACATTTCTCAAACCGTCGGGATTGTGAGGGTTGTAATAGTGTCTTTTTTCAATTTTCTCATCACAGCCAATAGGATTATCGAAATTTGCATCAGGAAATGTAATGTCAATGCGATACGCTTCACTTTTTGCTTTAAACATATCCCCTAACTCGTTACCCTCAGCACATTTTTTCTGAATGTTTTCCCATTCCCTATCTGAATAAGGATTAGGAATTTTATTTGCCAGAATTTTCTCATACTCGGAAGGCGTTACTTTTTTGAAATAAAACACCACCCCATTTTCAGTAAGGAATACATTTGCTTCAGAAAATTTTGCTACAAAATGTACATCATCCCTGAATTTACCAGATTCATCGTATATCTGTCCCAAATTTTTTTCAAACCCCTGCTCAACATTCACTTCAGAAGAAACAAATTGACTGCCAGTGCTGATTTGACGTGTCATACAGATCAAAAGAAAAACAGAAGAGAATATAAATATTTTATATAATGGGAATTTGTTCATTTTTTTATGATTTTTCAAATAAGCATAACAACATGGCGTTCCAATATTAAAAATGATTATTCTTCTTTCAACATCAGCTTCAAGGCTTCCACTTGTTTTTCAAGTTCACGTAACTGCGAGGACAATGCATCATATTTTTGTTGTTGTTCAATGATGGTGTTTTGCTGTTCTTTAATTGCTTCAATGACCAACGCCACCATCACTGAATATTGTATTGATTTATACCC
>JAQIDD010000329.1 GCA_027858215.1 Candidatus Delongbacteria bacterium
TCTTCGTTGTAGCTCAAATTTTAAATCCTCGAATACGTTAGTATGCTGCGGTTTAAAATTTTCACACGCCTTAATCTTGAACATTATGAACTAAACACTGACTCTATTGACAGACACTAGTTAATGCTAAGACGCACAAACGCAAACCTGCCTACCAGCGGGCAGAAAATTAAAATTAAAAAAGATGATTTGGTCACTAAGCAGTTAACAAAGGTTAAAAACGGTTGCGATATCTCTTATTCCTAAAACACCGACTTTTCATAAGTAACCGATTTTAGTAGCCGTTATTAACCGTTATTAACTGATCCGGTACTATCAATTAATGATGTTCACAGATCAATTCATAAATTTATAACACTTTGCGTTTCTCCATTTCTTTGATTAGCATTTATTTTTTTATGTTTACAGTTACAAAATAATTTTTACGTTATGGTCAGAAACCGTTCAGGAAAAAACACACTCTTTTATGGAATGACATGCTTGATATTACTCGCCGGAGCGTGTAAAAAGCCAAAAAATGCGGCCAGCCATTTACTGACAGATGTTCAACAACTTGTTGAATTGCAGAACGAAGCGGCAAAAGATTCGGTGCTGAGTGATGAAGAAGTCAACAAATTAATGGAAAAGCGCATGGAAATTGCTGAAAAAAGCACTGAATATGATTCGTTGTTTACAGGGGATGACAGGCAGCAATTTTGTAATTGCATAAGCAATGAAAGTTATAATGTTAACAGGGCTTGGAAGCAATCAAACAGCAATTTGTTTTACTTGTATGGTGGCAGTGATTACATCGGGAAAGCGAAGAAAATTGAGGGGGCCTTTTTGGATTGTGATGCCTGGAATGAACTTGCAGGGCCTGTGTTTTTTACCAGCATGCAGGCTACTGCACAAAAAGCTTTTGCTGACCAGGTGATTTTGTCAAGAGCCCAGATTCAGGCAGCCAAAGATGGTGTCATCACTGATGATGAAATTGATTATATCATAGACAAATTCAAAAACAGCTTACGTACATACGAGAGAATCCGGAACGAGCTGGAAAACGATAAAGAAAAAATGAATGCCTTTGAAGCTGAGATAGAAAAAATCACAACAGAGTTTAAACATATGAACCAGGAAGACGTAGGACGTTTGACGCAATGTAAAAACTACGATAAACTAAGTGAGGCCATGTTTGAGGTCATGTATAACGATAAATAATGGTGGTTAATATTTATAAGAAAATCCCACACCAAACATTTCCTTGAACTGTATGGCGGGCTGTTCTCTCACGCTGCCGTCATCCTGTTCCACAGCTATCAAAATATCATCATCATAGATCAGGGTTGTAGTAAGGTTAGCACTCAGGTACTCATTGATTTTCATAGAAATAAGCACATCCCAGTTGACATCAATGTTCTGCGGATTTTTAAGGTGATTGGAAAACAAATCCAGTTTTGTCTGGAAACTGACGTTTTTCATGATATCATGCTTAAACATCATTTTCATATACCACCCAAATTCCGGACGCATTTCTTTTCCCGGTTCCACACCAAAAGCTCCTTTATTAGAAAGGTACTCATCGTTTACAAAGGTCATTTTACCTGCCAGAGGAGAGATAAAAAGTGTAAAATGATCACTTGGTTTATAATCCATACCAGCTGAAATATTCAAATATGCCGGAGCCAAAAAATTTGAAATGTAAATCGAATCACCGGGACTGTTATAACCCGGGGCAAACTGGGATTTAAAACCAATCAAACCGGTATACTACCAATCATTAAAAGCATGCTGCCCTGCTTTAGAAGCAAAATCAATTTTGTCATCGCTCTTGATTACCGGATCATCTCCTTGCCTGATAAGGCCGTAAGCCAAATCCAGGGTGTTGTCCCAGGTGAATTTGTTCTTTTTATAATTGGCAAACAGGTTGATTATGCCTAAACCACTAATCGAATTTTCACCCCCGGCTGCCCAGTTGGTCAGGCTTACCTGTGAAGCATTCAAAGAAAGTGTTCCTCCGGTTTTCCATTTCGCAAGAGAATCCTCCGTGATTTCTTGTGAAAATACGACACTTGCGAAAAACAAAAATGTTGATATTAAAAATATTTTTTTTATAGTATAAATTTTTGTGCAATATTAACAAAATAATCTAGCAAATGTTTAGATATCTAAAACTTACCAAATGTTTTTATATCATAACTCAACCCGGGAGGTTGTTTTCAAACTCCGAAATTGAGCAGGAAAATACATCTGGCTTAGATGAATTAATTTCCAACCACTAATCTGAAATTTTAGTATCAAATTGTTTACTGTAGGTTTTGTGTTTTTTTACAATCCGGCCAATGATAATATAATCCGGCGTATTTAGCAAAAAATGCGGTGAAAAATTGCAAAAATCCATAAAATCTTCTGCTTCTTCCGGTGGTAATCCGCAAATGCGCATGACCAGCTCCTTGTTAAAATGAGGTTCGATTGCTTTTTTCAGTGCATCCCGTTGCCTTAATTCCCGTAGCTTACGTTGTTCCCTGCCTTCTTTCGAAAATGCATTGTACAAAGCCGTTATGGGTGATGCTACCAAGCCGAAATTATCTGTCCTGCGGGAATAAAAGGAAAGCACATCATGGTTGATTTCCGGAAGGTTTTTCCTGGCATTCAATACCGGTTTTGAAGCCTGCCCAATGTGTTTTATATCATACCGTAGTTGTTCGTAACGGGACAAACCATAGATGTTGACCTCAGGAATGTTAAACACATCCTGATTCATGTAAAACGTGTCAGAAATGGGATAATATACTGTGTCAGAAACCGAAATATAAGATTTCACATACCCCATGCTTGATAATATCAGGGTGTCTCCTCTGAATGCATAATACCTGAAAAACCCAGTGTTGTCTGTAATGGTTCCTTTGTACGTACGCGAATTGAAAACATTGACCAGCGGCAATACAGAATCAGTTTGTGCATCTTTCACATATCCGGATACCACAATGTAGTCGGGAGTAAGAATGTGTTGGGCACCGGCATTGAGTTTCAATAAAAGCAATCCAAACAATATGAAAACACCATATCTCATCCTGCGTAAAGTTACAAGCTTTATCAGAATACAAACACTGTGATGGGGAATTTATTATTTTTTCTGTAACAATTAATGTCCATACAATTATTAATGCCTGTTACCGCAGAGACGCTGAAACGCAGGCCTGTCTGCCTACAGGCAGGGAAAAGGGAAAAAGATGCTTGGATTACAGTTGTAAATGCGAATTGCATTACCTAAACAGTTACTATCAGTTTATAGATGTTAACAGATGAGTAAATGAATTAAAACCTTGCGTCTCTCCGTCTTTGCAGTGAATGTTTAGGTTTATTGATATACATTTATTTTTTATTCACTCTGATTAGTTACTTTTTTTCCTAAATTTGTTCAAAATATAAGTGCGATGAAATTTGTTTTTACTGTAATTGTTCTGTTTTTCTTGTGTTTACAGCTCAGTGCCCAACGCTTTATTGAAAAAACATTTGACACCATTCAAGTCGATACATCAATTGTATATGGCCGTGCTGATTGGTGGGATGATGGAAATTCAGGCTTTGGAGTATATGATACGGTTGACATTACGCTTGATTTGTATCAACCATCTGTATCAGATACCATGAGCAAACGGCCGATGGTTATAGCCCTGTTTGGCGGTGCTTTTATGAAAGGCTCATCTGAAAGGCCGGATATTGTGGCCTGGTGTGACAGCCTTGCACATTACGGGTATGTGGCTGCAGCCATTAATTACAGGCTTGGTTTTAACCCTGCAGGCAGCGGTGGTACAACCGGGCCGGATGTAGGACTTAAACGTGCCGCCTGGCGAGCCATTCAGGATGGCCGTGCAGCAGTGCGGTATTTTAAAGCCATGCATGACACATACAACATTGATACCACACAGATATTTTTACTTGGCAATTCTGCCGGCGCCATTACAGCCCTGCATGTCGGATACATGAATCTGGATGATTGGTTGCCGGAAGCCGGAGGATATTTATATGGAACATCTGCCAATAATGTGGATCTGGGGTGCCTTGATTGCTGCACAAGCCTTGACGGACACTGGAATCACAGTGTGGATGTTGCCGGCATTATTTCCCTTTGGGGAGCGACATTAGACCTGGCTTATTTTGAAGAAGACGAAAACATCCCTGTTATGCTGGTCCACGGCACTGATGACGGCATTGTCCCCTATGATAGCGGATCACCTTTTAATATGGGTACCGGCTGGGATGTGACTTTTACAACACATGGTTCGCTGCCAATTCACCAACGCCTTGACAGCATTGGTACGGATCATGAGTTCTATCCTTATCAAGGTGAAGGCCATGCGCTTTACAGTTGTGGCAATTTTAACCTTGAAACTTTTGAAAAAGATTCTTTCCCCTGTGAACACTGGGAACCTGTTTTCAACGATGGGATTGATTTCCTGGCTGAATACAATGTTTATTCAGACGAGCCTGTCAGTATTTATGAAAAAACGAAAATGAGTTCCACCATATATCCAAATCCGGCAAACCAAAGTGTCAATATAGTTTTTGATAATATACCCGAAAAAACCTGTGACATTAAGCTGTATGATATTACCGGAAAGCAAGTAAAGTCTGTATCCGTAAAGTCAGAACAAACAAAACTGGATATCAGCGGTTTATCTGGTGGATTGTATTTATTGAAAATCAATCAGGGTGCGTACCACCTGAATCAAAAACTGATAATCGAATAGAAAATGAAAAACTTTTTCAATTTTGAGTTATTTTCCGTCAATGATTTCGATCTTATCGTAGCACAGCTACTGCTTACTATTATTGCGATTCTGGTCTGGTTAGTGCTTTTTGTGCTTGGGCGACGCCTTTTCAACAAAAACAGTTTTATAGAAAGACTTGGTAACAAACACATCAGATCAGCCAAACGATTCTATTTTTTCATAATTACATTTTTGCTGTTATACGTGTTGCTCCAGTTTCTAAATATTCCCACCGAGGTGGTTTTAAGGGCCAAGTTGTTCTCCACAAAGAAGATGGATATAATGGTTTACCACCTGCTTATATTATATATCATAATTGCCGGCACCAGGTTTATTATTGCATTGGTTGAATCATTTTTCAACAACATTGTACAAAAAAATAAAATTGAGAAAGGCCGTAGCCGCTCAGTTTTCATGATCATCAAGTACCTGGCTTATGTGATAGCCATATCCATTTTTATTGAAACCCTGGGCTTCCGTATTACCATTGTCATTGCTTCATTATCTGCATTACTGGTTGGTGTCGGGCTTGGGATACAGCATTTTTTCAATGACATTATTTCCGGCATCGTCGTTTTGTTTGACCATTCCATCAAGGTTGATGATGTGGTGGAAATTGAAAGCGAAGTGATAGGACGTGTTGTAAAAATCAACCTTAGAACATCCCTTATCAGTACCCGCGACAATGTTATTATGATCATTCCAAACTCTATGTTTACCACCGAAAAGGTAATTAACTGGAGCCATAACACAAAAAAAACACGTTTCGAAGTAAAAGTCGGGGTTGCCTATGGCAGTGATGTAAGGCTTGTGGAAAATATCCTGGTGGATGTAGCTAAAAAGCATCCTCAGGTTGCCGAAAAACCTGCGCCTTTTGTTCTGTTTTATGATTTTGGTAATTCTTCACTGGATTTTGTGCTTAAATTCTGGTCAGATTACCCCTTTTATATTGAACCGATAAAAAGCGACCTCCGCTTTGAGATTGATAAAAAATTCAGGGAAAACGGCGTGACTATTCCCTTCCCGCAACAGGATGTTTATATTAAACAAATGCCGGATCAGTCTAAATAAATCGCATGATAGCCCCGAAAAACAAATGGAAATTTATTTTTACCCGTGGTGTGCTTTTAGCCGGGATAGGCTTGTTTGTTTTTTTCCAGTTGATTCAATGGATTAAAAGCGATATGGGACTGGTTGAGTACATTGAATCATTAACGGGAAAAGAGGTTTTAAGACAGTTAGTCAGTATGCTTGTTTCCGGTTTTATTCTTGGCTGGCTATTTTGGCGTCAATTAAAGCAATACAACAGTCACAGGCACTGAGATTGAGAACAATTATCGATCTCAACTGGCACAAAAGGCATTCAGAATTCATGGCATAAATTTTTAATTAAAATTCTCTGGTTGTAAAATCATCACCTTACACTCATGTCAAGGTCATTACGTAGTTTTTCAATGGCAGGATTTTTCTTTACCATCGCTTTGTATTTTTCTTCGGCGGTATAAGGGATGAATGAATCACTCGACTTGATTTTGGTGGTTTTTACCTTCAAATCAATTCCGGTGTTGTTAAGTTGCTGCTGCAGATCGTTTAAAATTTCAGATTTAATGCTGATAAGCACGTTTTTCATGCTTTCCGATGGCATCCCAACTTCTATGTTGTAATTATCCTTCAACACCGGCTGGTATTTTTTTAGATTCTGGTACAAACGCGGTTGTTGTTTGTGTTTTTCTGCAAATGACAACCAGGCCTCTATTAGTTTATCCTGGTCAAAATCATTGTTTTCAACAGGCTTTGTATTGTCCTGCATTTCACCAGCTTGTTTTGTACTTACTGTGGATTCCTTTTTATTCAGCTCTGCTTTAATAGAAATCCCGGCATCAGTGGTTGTCTTTTTATTGGGTTGTATTGGTTGGGCAGGTTTATCTGTTTTTGTCGCCGTGGGTTTTGAATGTTCCGGTTTGGATACAGGCTCTTTCCCGGAAACCGATTTTTGATATTCAACTTTTGTGTCATTGGCTTCTATTGAATGATTCTCAGGGGATGGTTTTGGTTGATCCGGTTGTTTTGGTTCAGTGGTTGGTTTTGCGGGGGCAGGTGTATTGTTTTGTTGCCTGATTTTTTTTCGCATGATGTTGCTGATGCGAATCAGGGCAAGCTCAACGTGTAACCTCTTGTTTTGACTTGTTTTGTACCTGAAATCACAATCACTGGCAAATTCGAGGGCTTTAATCAGAAATTCCTCACTGCATTTACCTGCCATGGTTAAGTACTTTTCCTTAATCCTGT
>JAQIDD010000046.1 GCA_027858215.1 Candidatus Delongbacteria bacterium
GTAATATTTAACACAAATAATTGTGCCGGCAGTAATTTTCTTCATTGATGTCAATACACGCGTTTACTTCAAAAGCCATTTTAGTGAAAATTGATGCGTTACACAGGTTGCTAACAGAATCTATTGTGCCGTTGATAACTTCCCTATTTTTCTTCATAAAATACCGCAGATTTTCATGGAATAATGTTATTTTTGAACTTTAGTAAAAGAAGATTTTTTAAAATGGGAAAAGTTATTGCAGTTGCCAACCAAAAAGGTGGCGTGGGAAAAACAACAACAACAATCAACCTGGCAGCAAGCCTGGCCGCACTGGAATATTCGGTTTTGCTTATTGACGCAGATCCCCAGGCTAACTCTACCAGTGGCCTTGGGTTTGATGTTAAAAACATTCAGACAGGCTTGTATGAAATGCTGATCAAACAGGAAGACAGTGAAAATATTATTCTCAACAGCAACCTGGAACACCTGGACATTTTACCCAGCCACATAGACCTCGTGGGTGCTGAGATTGAAATGCTGGACCTTCCAAACAGGGAAAAGGTACTCCAACTGATGTTGGACAAGATAAAAGACAATTACGATTTTGTTTTGATTGATTGCTCACCATCTCTTGGCCTGATAACCGTTAACGCACTCACAGCCGCTGATTCTGTTATCATACCTGTTCAGTGTGAATATTTTGCACTGGAAGGTTTGGGCAAATTGCTGAATACCATACGAATTGTACAGTCTAACTTAAATGAAAGGCTTGATATCGAAGGATTTTTACTTACTATGTTCGATTCCAGGAACAATTTATCCCATCAAATTGTCGATGAAGTCAGAAAACATTTTGAAGACATGGTCTTTGAAACTATAATTGCCCGTAACATTAAACTGGGAGAAGCCCCTTCGTTCGGACAGTCAATCCTGAATTATGATGCCAATTCCAAAGGAGCACAAAATTACCTTGCACTTGCCAGGGAGCTCATTCAAAAAACTGGCATGACAAAAATTCCTCAGGAAGATAAAATAATGAAATAACTGTATGATGGCAAAACGAAATGCATTGGGAAAAGGCCTTGGAGCCCTTATAGAAACTGACGGTAACAATGGAAGAATTAAGCGGGATGCTGTCAATGAGATTCCTGTTGAAAAAATCAAAGCCAATCCTTTTCAGCCCAGAAAACAGTTTGACAATGTCACCTTGACGGAAATGGCCGATTCAATCAAAGAATTAGGTATAATCCAACCCATTACAGTCAGTATAAAAGATGATTATTTTCAACTCATTTCCGGGGAAAGGCGTCTCAGGGCTGCCCGTATAGCAGGATTAAAAACAATTCCTGCCTTTGTTCGCACCGCCGATGACCAGGGATTGCTTGAAATGGCACTTGTTGAGAACATCCAACGTGAAAACCTCGATGCCATGGAAATTGCCATCTCATACGAAAGGCTGATGGATGAATGCCAGCTCACACAGGAAAAACTCAGCAAACGCGTTGGAAAAAACCGGTCCACCATTTCAAATTACATCCGGTTGTTAAAACTGCCACCGGAAGTGCAACTCGGAATCAGGGAACAAAAAATAACCATGGGCCATGCCAGGGCTCTCATCAACCTTGCTGATGAAGAAACCCAACTCATGGTTTACAAACAAATCCTCAAATACAATTTTTCCGTCCGCAAGGTTGAAGAATTTGTGCAAGAACTTACCAGCGATAAAAAACATGACAAGCCAAAAAGTAAAAAAACTTCTACATCAGATAGCATCAACAATGACTGGAAAAAACTGGAAAAACATCTTTCCTCCCATTTCAATACCAATGTGAAATTCAACAGGAATAATAAAGGAAAAGGAAAAATCGTTATTCCGTTTGAAAACGATGAACAACTGGAACAAATTGTTGCCTCACTTGACAAACTGGATAGATGATGCCCGTAAACAGATGTGTTACATATCTTATTATTGGATTGATGTTTTCGGTCTGCAACATAGATGTGACGGCACAAAATGCTGACAGCGTTCAAAATCAAACATCACAAACCAAAACCAAAAAACGTTCGGCAGCCAGAGCCAGTCTTTATTCTGCTATCGTACCGGGAGCAGGACAAGTGTATAACCATAAATACTGGAAAGTGCCCCTTGTGTATGCAGGCATGGGAACATTTACTTACCTCAGCCTGCAATATCAAAATGAATTTACCCGCTATAAATCTGCCCTGCTTAAACGTCAAAACGGCGAACAGGATGAATTTTACGGATTGCTCAGCGATGAAGCCATTGAAAATGAGATGGACAGGTGGCATCGCTTGCGTGACCTGAATATCATTGGTGCAACACTGATATATGTATTGCAAATTATTGATGCCAACGTGGATGCCTCACTGAGTGATTTTGATGTCAGTGATGATTTAAGCCTGATGGTAAAACCATTACATAGCCCAACAAACCATTCAATGACGCTTTGTTTAAGTTATAAATTCTGATTATGAAAAACACCATATCACTTGTATTGATTTTATTTTGTTTCAGCATAGGCAGCATCGCTGAAAACGATACGCTTACCAATAAAAAATTGCCCGACAGCCTCAGAACAAAAAATGAATTTGCCTGGGTTGACCGACTTGATAGTTTAGTAAATACACATTTTGTATTTAGCAGAGACTCCATTCCTGTCGGGATAACCGATATGGAAAACATCATTACCGAATTACCTGATTCGGTGTACAGAGTGCGCATAAAAGCAATTTATTCTCCCGTTGAAATGTCCTACAATGAGCAGGTAAAAAACAACATTGAGTATTACATCACAAAATCATACAATCAAATACCACGCCTGCTGGCTCTGTCACAATATTACTTTCCCATGTTTGAAGAAATTCTGGACCAACATGGATTGCCGTATGAACTGAAATACCTCGCCGTGGTAGAATCAGCATTAAATCCCCAGGCAGTATCCAGAGCAGGGGCTACCGGATTATGGCAATTTATGTATCGAACAGGGAAATTCATGGATCTGGAAATCAACTCCTATGTGGATGAAAGACGTGATCCGATTGCGTCAACACATGCTGCCTGCCGTTACCTGAAAGCGCTTGATGCCATTTACAACGACTGGATGCTTGTACTCGCTGCATACAATTGCGGCCCGGGCAACCTCAACCGCGCCATCCGGCGTGCAGGCGGAACCGGGAATTTCTGGGATATCTACCATTACCTGCCCCGGGAAACCAAGAATTATGTCCCTGCCTTCATTGCTGTGAGTTATTTATTCAATTATTATGAAGAACACGGATTCTATGCCGAAGATATTGATGTTCCACACAATGTAGATACCATTAAACTTAATAAAGATCTGCATTTTGGTCAATTATCCGAATGCCTGGATATTGGCATTGACACGCTCCGGTACCTTAACCCTCAATACAGATATGATTTTATTCCCGGCAACCAATCACCACAACATCTTATTTTGCCAAAAAGAGTGATTCCCCAATACATTGCCATGGAAGACACCATTCATCATTACAAAGATTCTGTTTATCTCAATCCGCAAAAAATTGCGTACAAACCGGCATCCCGGGCAACAGCATACCAGCCTGTATCGGCTGCACAACCCAAAGGAACAAAAAAACTCACTTATACTATCAAACAAGGAGATGCTATAGGCCTTATTGCAGACTGGTATGATGTCAGTACCAGGGAACTAAAAGCCTGGAATGGCCTTTATTCCAACAGGATACGTGCCGGAAAAAAGCTCGTTGTGTATGTTCCTGAAGGCAAATATGATTACTACAAGCCTGTAGATAACATGAGCCTGGCGAAAAAACAAAAACGCAACGGCCTTACCATGCCCTCAAATAATCCTGAACCAGTAAAACTTGACCCGAATTACGTCTATTATACAGTAAGGCCCGGAGACAATCCCTGGGACATTGCGAATAAATTCAACGGTATCAGTGCTGATGATATACTCAGGTTGAATGATATCAGCGATGCCAGTAATTTGAAAGTTGGTCAAAAAATAAAAATTCGCAAAAAAAGTTAATGTCATGACTATACATGCAGCCATCATGGCAGGCGGCCCTTCTTCAGAACGTGTAATAAGCCTGCAAACCGCCGAGAACATTGCAAATTCGCTTCCCAAAGAAAAATATAGCCCCTATATTATTGATGTCAAAGGACCAGCATGGATTTACAACCCGGGCAAGCCCAATGAAACCCCTGTTGACAAAAATGAGTTCAGCCTGACTTTAGACGGCAAAAAAATACAGTTTGATGTTGCTGTGATTGCCATTCACGGCAAACAAGGCGAAGATGGCACATTGCAAGGCTATTTTGAAACCATGTCCATTCCATATTCTACATCCGGGGTGTTGTGCTCGGCGCTGACGTTTGACAAAATCAAATGCAAAGCATTTATTAGCAACTACAATATACCGATGGCTCCTGAAATGGTTTTCAAAAAAGGCGACAAGATAAAACCTCTTGATATTGTCAGCCAGCTCGGACTCCCCTTGTTCGTAAAACCAAACACGGCCGGTTCAAGCTTTGGCATCACAAAAGTATATGATACAGATAAAATTACCGAAGCAATCAACCACGCCTTTACTGAAGATGATACAGTCATCATTGAAAGTTTCATTGAAGGTGTGGAAGTAAGTTGCGGCCTGTTAAAAACAGGGAAACACGGTCGTGTGTTTGAGCCCACTGAAATTGATACCAAACGGGATTTTTTCGATTACGATGCCAAATATACTCCCGAGCTGACGGATGAAATTACCCCTGCCAGAATACCACAATCCGAATCCGATGCCGTTAAAAGCATGGCTTCCATGATTTACGACAAACTCAACTGCCGTGGTATTGTGCGCATTGATTTCATCATCAAAGACAGCATCCCCCATTTTCTTGAAGTCAACACCATCCCAGGACTGAGCAAAAACAGCATTGTTCCCAAACAAATCCGGCACGCCGGCCTCACTGAATCTCAGGTGTTGGACGAAGCCATAGCGGATTGCATGAAACAGCGGTAAGATCACAATTGACCGTTTTCATACAATTTCACAAGGATTTCTAATTCCCTGTCTTCCCCTTCCGGATCATACTCTTGTTTCAGATTATGGCCAAAAAGCCGTGCCACTCCCTGGTAAAGTCCGGCCAGAAAGCCACCTTTGAATTCTTTCAGAATGTCATAAGAAGTGTCTCCGGTTTCTCGGTCAATAAGCCGGATAAGCATTATGCCCTGTGAAATGGTTAAATGACGTATATCATCTTCAAATCCTTCGCGTAATTGTTTTTCACGGTAACGGATGTATTGCTTTTTTAATCTGTCATCCGGGAATTGATCAAGATCTGATTCAATGTCATCAATGGTTTCACTGATGAGTTTTGCATAAGGATACACTTTCAGGAAATACAGTGTCAACCTGTCAAAACGCCGTTGCTCAGACCGTGTTTTTTTATGCATTTCCGGGAACACCATCACCTCAGGCCCCATCATCACATACTGTTCCGAATGCACAAACAAACTGTCAAGGTTAACCTGTGGTGGCACATAGCGGCTGCCCGATTGTGCCAGCATGCAGGGAACCGGAAAAAGCATCATCAATATAACCACAAGTTGTGTTCTCATAAATATACAATCACATCCATGAACAATTTTCCAATAATTGTACCAAATTTTCTTAATTTTGGCGCACTGTGAAAATAAAAACAGAATATATCATCAACTGGCTTCTATTGATTGGCCTGAGTTTGATTTGGGGGAGCAGTTTTATCCTGATGAAGTACGGGCTAAAAAGCTTTTCGTACGGACAGCTTGCCGGATTTAGAATGTTTATTGCTTTTATAAGCCTGCTGCCGGTTGCACTGTATCACATCAAAAAAATCACAAAAAAGAATTTTGTATCCCTGGTTATTGTCGGATACATTGGCAATGCCATTCCCGCATTTTTGTTCACACTGTCTCAAACTCGCATAGATTCAGGCATGGCAGGCATTCTCAATTCCATGACACCGTTTTTTACCATGATTATTGGTGCCATGATTTACAAAGTTAAAATCCCCTGGGTTAAAGTTGTTGGCGTTTTTATAGGCCTGGCAGGAGCCGTCGCAGTCATCACAAGCAACACTGATATCAACACAGGAAAGATCAATATTTTTGCACTGTATGTCGTTCTGGCAACAATGATGTACGGCATAAACATCAACCATGTAAAAATGAAACTTCATGGCCTGAACGGGATACAAATTGCTTCTTTTGCTTTTTTGATGGTAGGCCCTGTGGTAACAGCCTACTTGCTTAGCACAGATCTGCCTGCAACATTTGCACAGGATAATGCATGGCATGATTTTTTGTATGTATTTCTGCTGGGATTTTTTGGTTCCGCTGTGGCAGTGGTAGCCGTAAACATTTTGATATTACGAAGCAATGCCCTTTTTGCTTCCTCCGTTACATATTTAATGCCCATTATAGCCATTGGCTGGGGTATGATTGACGGAGAAAAACTAACAATTATTCAATACGCCGGTATGTGTTTAATTTTATTCGGCGTATATTTGGTCAACAAAAAATACAGAAAAAATGATGCATCTGAATAAATATACCAGGATAGGCATGGCAATATCATCGGGATTGTTATTGAGCATTGCCTACACACAATGGCACATGGGCTGGATTATCCTCATCGGATTTGTTCCCCTCCTGATTCTGGAAGAATACGCACAACAAAAAAAAACTTGTTCAGGACACAGCCTCTTTGGATACGCATTCCTGGCATTCATGGTCTGGAATATCATCTCCACATACTGGATTTATTATGCCACTGCGGTGGGCTCTATATTTGCCGTGGGCCTCAACGCTCTGTTTATGACGGTGTTATTTATGCTGTATCACAAAATAAAGATTCGGCTAAACCGTAATATAGCGTACATTGCTTTAGTGGTATTGTGGGTGGCTTTTGAATTTTTCTACATGAAAGTAAAACTCAGTTGGCCCTGGCTTAACCTTGGCAACAGTTTTGCCAACAATGTGCAATGGATACAATGGTATGAATTCACAGGAACCTTGGGGGGCACTATCTGGGTACTTATTTCCAATTTACTGATCTTTGAGATTTTCAGAAGGCGGTTTATGCTGCCGGAACCAAAAAAATTACCTGTACGCAACCACATAATTTCCCTCGCGATCATGGTTATTGTTCCGTTGACATTGTCTCTCATCATGTATCACAACTATGAAGAACAAGGGAAAGATCAGGAAGTAATTGTGCTACAGCCTAACATTGATCCCTACAAGCAAAAATTTTCGGGTTCGGTAATGGACCAGCTTCACAACATGCTCAGGCTTACCGATTCTGTCATCAGCAAACACTCAGATTATGTGGTGTTTCCTGAAACAGCCCTGCCATTATACATTGAAGAAGATTCTATCACAATTGAAAACGACCGGCATATTAAAATTCTACGACAGTTCAATCAAGAATACCCCGATACGAAATTTATCATCGGACTAACCAGTCGTAAATTTTATTATAATGAAAAAGACGCAACCCCTACTGCCCATAAATATCAGGACTTTTGGTTTGATGAATTCAACACTGCAATGCAGATAGATACAAGCGGTGTTCAACAGTTCTATCACAAATCTAAACTGGTACCCGGGGTAGAATCCATCCCCTATGTTGACAACTGGAAATGGCTCAATAAGCTTATCATCAATCTTGGCGGGCCGCGAAACAGCCTGGGTTATGATCCATATCCCACCAACTTTGTCAGTCCATCAGATTCAATCCGGGTAGCAGCAATCATATGTTACGAATCTATTTATGGGGGATACATTGCATCGTTTGTCAGGAAAGGCGCCAATTTACTTTTCATCATGACAAACGACGGCTGGTGGCGGGACACACCTGGGTACAAGCAACATGCAGCGTATGCACGTCTGCGGGCCATAGAAACACGCCGTGCCGTGGCACGATCAGCCAACACAGGCATTTCCAGCATCATCAATCAGCGAGGTGACATAGTGGACTATCGTGGATGGTGGACCGAAGCTGTAATTAAACGAACAGTCAAAGCCAACGATAAAATGACATTTTATGCCCGTTTTGGTGATTATCCGGGACGTATTTCCGCTTTTCTTGCTGCATTGATATTGTTGCACTGGATTTCCAATCTACTGATGCGGAAAAAGTTATGATTTTTACTCGGGTCGCGACTTTGAGTAGCACTCCGAGAAAAAACATATCTTTATTTGTAACTATTCAGGCACATACATTTTTTACCGCCGAGACGCTAAGAAATGGAAAAAAGATGAATTAAATCGCTTATCAAAAATTATACTTGATGCTTGCATTACAGTTCATAAAACAATGGAACCCGGCCTGCTTGAATCAATTTATGTAGAATGTTTGGTATATGAGTTAAAATATGGGGTTTGAAGATTAAAACAGAGGTTTCAATCCCTTTGGTGTATAATGGAGTAGAATTATCTAAAAGGGTTAGAATGGATATTTTGGTTGAAAATGAAATTATTATCGAGGTAAAAGCTAATGAAATAATATTGCCTGTTCACGAGGCACAGATTATATCTCATTTAAAACTGGCTAATAAACGATTAGGTTTTTTAGTTAATTTCAATGTACCTATACTAATTAAAGGCTTCAAAAGATTTGTAAATAAATTTTAATAATTTAGAACTTTGCGTCTCTCCGTCTTTGCGGTGAGTAGTTACTTTTGTTGATACTGATTAGTTACCTTTATTTTTTTTCTTTGCGTATCTCCAACAACATATTTTCAAGCCTGTTAAAAGCCGGATTATCCGGAGAGAACACATTCATGTCCCACAAATACCGTAAATATTTATGAATAAACGTTTTGCTGTCGATGGTCCGGTAATGCTTTTCTTCGGCGTCAATATTGCGCTGTTTTACCACATACTCCAGGGCTTTGCGACCAAGAAAACTGCCGCCATCGTAAGGATTGATATAAAATAAAACCCCCGTTGTGGATTCACCATAAGCTTCACGGGCTACATCCTTGTTATGGTATGCCATAAGTAGCAAACCCGGTAAATATACGGGATAAACGGGCAAATCCAGGCTGTTGGCAATGAGACAATACATGCCAACAAACGGAAACGGACTACCGGTTTTATTTATAAACAGGTGTTCGGGGAAATGGACGGATTTTTGGTTTATGTCTTTAGCCGATAACACCCTGAACCCCATCAGGATGTAAACATTTCGATTGATAATTTTTATGGCTTCAAAACCGGTAAGGTTATCCTTCAATTCAAGCCATACCTTTTTTTTGATCTGATCCACCTGCTCCTTAAAATCTTCAAAAGCAGTATCAGGATAATATAAACTGTTAATGTAGAACAGGCCTTTCAGCAAAGCATCTTTTTCTTTATGTTTCCACCAGTGTATAAATTCATCATTAAAACTGCGGTTACGTAAATTTTCCATCAGGATTTCAAGGCGCTCGTTCATCAGTGGATTATTATCAAGGCCATAACGGGCTTCGAGAAATGGTATGGCTTCGATGCCTGTAAGCATAATTTTATCATGAACCCTGGAATACACATTTTCATCCGGATCATCAAGTAAATTTATCAGTGCTTTTAGTTTCGAATCATTCATGGTGTTGTAGTATCCTGCTTACGATATACTTTTTTCAAGCCTTTTACTTTGCGCAAACGGCTGATAACATCATCCAGGTCTTTTGTGTTGTGGACAAACATGTCAATGACCCCTTTAAAAATGGCATCGGTTGAATTAAAGTTCACAGATTTCATGTTCACATCGGCCTCGGTAGAGATAACCTGTGTGATCCGGTACAATATGCCAATATCATCTATGCCTTCCATGTATATTTTAGCCCTGAAACTCAGTAGTTTTTGAATTTTCCAGTCCACTTCAATAATACGATCCCCAAAGGTTGCCATCAAATCAATGGCATTGGGGCAATATTTCTTGTGGATCATCACCACATTTTCGGCGTTTAAAAACCCAACAACTTCATCTCCGGGAATTGGGTTACAACAAATGGCCAGACGGTAATTTTGTTCAGTTTCATTGTCTTCAATGACAAATTTGTTTCCTTTTTTTGATTCTTTTTTACCTTCTGTATCCTTATCTTTAGAGTCTGATTTTCCAAATTGCAATCGCCAGTACTTTCCCCATGTCGTTCTTCTTTTCCCCGGCAGATTTTTTTCGATATCGCCTGGTTTTATAAGGCCTGAACCGATGCGCCGGTAAAATTCTTCTTTATTATGCAAATCAAGCCGTTCACGCAATTTTTTAAACGACGAATAATCAAGAGGGTATTTCAAATTACGAATAGTTTGCAAAAATTGTTGTTGGCCCTCATTGATAATTTCCCTGCGTTTTTCTTTCAATGAAGAACGTATTTTTGATTTCGCTTTTCCAGTGATGACAAAATCCAGCCATTCCGTTTTTGGGGTTTGTTTATTCGATGTGAGTATTTCCACCTGATCGCCTGATCGCAATTTCTGACTTAGCGGAACAAGTTTATGATTTACTTTGGCCCCAATGGCATGACTCCCTATTTCTGTGTGAATATCAAAAGCAAAATCCAGGGCTGTAGAACCTTTTGGTAAACGTTTTAATTCCCCTTTGGGAGTAAATACGTAGATTTCGGATGAAAAAAGATTCAGTTTAAATTCATCGAGAAAATCGAGGGCATCTGAGCTGGGTTCCTCAAGATGACTACGGATACGCTGCAACCATTTGTCCAGTTGGGTTTCATCATCTGCATTGTTTTTATATTTATAGTGAGCTGCATACCCGCGTTCAGCAATATCATTCATCCTCACCGAACGTATTTGCACTTCCACCCATCTGCCTTCCGGCCCCATTACCGTAGTGTGAAGCGCTTCATATCCATTGGCTTTCGGGGTACTGATCCAGTCGCGCAACCGGTCAGGATTGGGGTTGTAAATATCTGTGATAAGTGAGTAAATGTTCCAGCACTGAGCCTTTTCCGGCATGTGTGGCTTGGGTTTAAACACAATCCTGATGGCAAAGATGTCATATATCTCTTCAAACGGGACATCTTTTTTTTCCATTTTATTGTAAATGCTGTAAATACTTTTGGGGCGACCCATTATTGAACATTTGAAATTGTGATCTTTGAGTTTGCAATCCAAAGGGGTTATGAATTTTTCAATGTAAACATTACGTTCCGCTTCACTTTCCTTCACTTTTTCAAGTACCGAATTATAAATTAACGGATGTTCATATTTTAAAGCCAGGTCTTCAAGTTCTGTTTTGATGTTGTACAAACCGAGTCGATGAGCCAGTGGAGCATACAGATACAGCGTCTCACCCGCTATTTTAATCTGTTTGTATTCAGGCATGGAATCCAATGTCCGCATATTATGGAGCCTGTCAGCGAGTTTAATAAATATCACCCTGACATCTTCCGATAAGGTAAGCAGCATTTTCCTGAAATTTTCTGCCTGCAGGGAGGCATCTTTATCCAGCACATGGGAA
>JAQIDD010000077.1 GCA_027858215.1 Candidatus Delongbacteria bacterium
AGTGTCTGTCCATAATGTCTGATTTCTTCGTTACGCTCGTATTTAAAACAGTCATTTACGAAAGTAAAATCCTTGGTTTTAAATACTTCGCAGGCCTCGAACTCAAACATTATGAACAAGACAATGTTTTTTTGACGAACACTAAGTAGTGTCTGTCAATAGAGTCAGTGTTTAGTTTATACTGTTCAAGATTAATGCGAGTGAAAATTTTAAACCGCAGCATACTAACTTATTCGAGGATTTAAAATTTGAGCTACAACGAAGATATTGGACATTATGGACAAACACTAAATAGTTATGAAAACTTAATCAAGGTCAAATTTAATGCCCTGTGCTAAGGGTAGTTCTTTGCTGTAATTAATGGTGTTGGTTTGACGGCGCATGTATGCTTTCCATGCATCTGAACCTGATTCACGTCCGCCGCCGGTATCTTTTTCACCACCAAAAGCACCACCGATTTCAGCACCACTTGTGCCGATGTTGATGTTGGCAATACCACAATCTGATCCAACTTCGGAGAGGAACAGCTGCTCTTCACGCACATCCCGGGTAAAACAGGAAGAGGATAAACCTTGTGGTACATCATTATGAATTTCGAGGGCCTCATCAAAATCTTTGTATTTGAGGAGGTAGAGTAGGGGGGCAAATGTTTCTTCCTGCACAATGGTAAAATTGTTTTCTGCTTCAGCTAAGGCAGGAACAACATAATTACCACTCTCAAATCCTTTGCCGGCGAGTACATCTCCACCAAAAATAACTTTTCCGCCTTCACGTTCCACTTCTTTAAGAGCAAATTTAAAATCTTCCACAGCTCCTTTGTCAATTAGCGGACCAACAAGCGTGTTTTCATCAAGCGGATTTCCGATTTTGCCTTCAACTTGCTTGTATGCATTAAGTAAGCGTTTTTTGATGTCATCATAAATGTCTTCATGAATGATCAACCGTCGTGTGGAAGTACATCGCTGTCCTGCTGTTCCAACCGAGCCAAAGACAATGGCAGGAATAAGCATATCAATATCTGCAGATGGAGTGATGATAATGGCGTTGTTGCCTCCCAGTTCAAGGATTGTTTTCCCCAACCGCTTGCCTACGATGCCGCCTACCCTTTTGCCAACACGTGTGCTGCCGGTAACAGAAAAGAGAGGAATACGTTTGTCTTCAGCAAAATTATCACCCAATACGGATGATTTGGCAATGCAAAGGTTAAATACGCCTTCGGGCACATCGTTTTCTTTCAGTGTTTTGCTGATGATGTTTTGTATAGCAATGGCTGTCAATGGGGTTTTTGATGATGGTTTCCAGATTACCACATCACCTGCCACTGCAGCGATCATAGCGTTCCATGCCCACACTGCTACGGGGAAATTGAAAGCTGTGATAATACCTACAACACCCAGTGGATGATACTGATCCATAATGCGGTGTTCAGGCCGTTCGGAATGCATGGTAAACCCATTTAACAGACGGCTTTGGCCGGTAGCAAAATCACAAATGTCAATCATTTCCTGTACTTCACCCAGGCCTTCCTGGTATATTTTACCCATTTCATAGCTCACCAGAGCTCCCAGGTCTTCTTTTGATTCCCGCAAAGCAAGTCCGATCTGACGCACAATTTCACCACGCTGTGGTGCAGGTGTAGTTCTCCATTGCTTGAATGCCGACTGGGCTTTGGTCATTATCTCCTCGTATTCTTCAATGCTGGCGTTTTTTACTTTGGCAATTTCAGAACCATCAATTGGAGTGCTGGAAGTTGTTGTTGCACCTTTCCCTTCAAGAAAGTGAGTTCCTGTTGTTACACCACTGTTGATGTCCTTAATGCCAAGGTTTTTAAGCGTTTTCTTAATGTCAACCATATCGTTTTTGTTTTAATTTTGTTTATAATTTTGGTCGCGTAACAATGATGATAAAATTTGATAAAAAACCATTGTTAACTCCTAATGTTTTATCAACAATTTAAAGAGAGGATAAGGCATCTTTATTTTTCAACATAAAGATGTTTTTTGCAAAGAATACAACAAAATGTGGAAAGGTGAATTGTTATGTGTGGTGATGAAAAAGTCTGATGATTGTTTTCAGGATAATTTTTAAATCGCTTACAAGTCCTTTTTCCTGTATGTATTTTTGATTCAATGCGAGTTT
>JAQIDD010000154.1 GCA_027858215.1 Candidatus Delongbacteria bacterium
ACAGGTGGAATTTACTGAAACAGAATTTATGGATTTGGTCGGTGATGAAATGGAAGATTTGGAAATCGGGGCGTTTATTCCCATGGAAGATGATGAAGGCAATCAATATGATGGCATCATCACGGAATATAATGATGATCGCATTGTCATAGACTTTAATCATCCCCTGGCAGGAGAAACCTTGTATTTCAGTGGCAAGGTGATTGATGTCAGAGATTCAGAGAAGGGGGATGATAAAAACTAATCATTCCATTGTGGCCGACTGATTTTATTTACCTTTGAAAATGTGAATTGAGGCTGTCAAAAATGTTCAATATCATTGCTTTCCCCACCAGTAACGCGGACGGATGAAAAATTTTACAACAACATTGATATAAGACAATGTGAACAAAAATTATATAAAATTGGAAATAATCAGTCTGTTTAATCGCAGAAGACTCAAATGGATACGAAAAGGAAAAATTATGAATGAACTTCAAGGTGACGAAGCATATGAACAACTGCAAAAGTTGTTGAAGGAAAAACATGATAATTTCCGGGTGATGGAAAGACAGGTGAACATTGATGTGCAAATGGCATATTTTGATGCGGCAAAAAAAATTAAGGAACACCTCCCTAAAGCTGATGTTGTCCTGGAGAATGTGGGAAAATTATACGATGACAATGTGGATGTTGAGGAAAAGAAAACATTGTTAAATCAACTGGCATCATTGGATGATGTCAAGGCATTCCGTGAAATAGAAACATTTAATGAAAAAGCAGGCGAAAACCTGGGGGATTGGGCCAACATGGCTTATCAGGAGAGCCTGATAGTGATGGAATCAGCTTTTTCTGATGAAGAAAAGGAGTTTGTTAGCAGCGGAATGGGAGGAAAGGGTGATAAACTCAGGTATTTTGTTACCTTTTTGCATGCTGATTTGTTTGAAGAGTTCACTGATTTGCAAAAAAATCTCATCAGAAAAGAAGTGAAATATCAATTTGATAAAGTCAATGCTGAACTTGAAGATGAAGACATTTTAGGGCAATATTTTATGTTTACATGCCTGATCCCGCTTGAAGCAAATATCTCTGTTTTATTCAGAGATATCATTGATGAAATCAATCAGTTTGGATATGTGTTAGGTGAAAATTTCCTGGTAACCAATGTTAAGCGTCTGAGTTACGAAGAGGTTGATAAATTCATTAAGGAGAAAATGAATGACACATTTGATGAATTAAATAATGATGACAATGATGATGAAGAAAAAGACAATTAACCTGGCGATACAAGTGTTGCCCACAAGCAGCAAAAAACATCCTTATGCCATTGTAGTTGAGGCCATAGCGGTTATTAAAGAAGCTGGTATTCCGTACATAGTCTGTCCCTTTGAAACCGTCATTGAGGCACCTTACGATGAAGCCATGGACATTGCAAAAAAAGTACAGGAGGCCTGTTACGAAGCAGGTGCGGACAAACTGATGTGCTACATAAAAATCCAAAGCTCAGTGGAAGATAATATTACCATTCAGGATAAAATGGAAAAATACGAATAAAAAAAACTGCCCTGTAAAGGCAGTTTTATGAGCGGGAAACGGGGATCGAACCCGCGACCCTCTGCTTTGGAAGCTGATGCTCTACCACTGAGCTACTCCCGCATGATTGAATGCAAAAATACAAATTATTTGAACATGTTGTCATTTGTATCACCGGAAATTAATCAATACCCGATTTCGCAAAACGTTTTGATTTGTCTGAGAAAGTAATTTTCCCAACCATATGAAATGTTATCATATGCTTCATCTGGAATATTCACATGTGAAACTTCAACCAGCACACTGTTTTTTTGAGGAAAAAAATTGATGGTCGCCACCGATTCAGATGTTACTCCCTCAAAATACCACTGTTCAACCAATTTCTTTATGGGTTCAGCTTCCAGCACTTTCCCCTGGATATCTCCTTCCATCAAACTGAATTCATTTCCCGGTTCAGGTGAAAATGTGGCAGGTGAACCTGACCACAGCTCTATTGAATTGGCATTTGTAAAAGCCATCCACACATCGTCCGGGTCTGCTTTGATTTTTATTTTGGTTTTGAAATCTTTCATCACTGCAGGATTTTAATATCAGGCAAATGTAAAAAGATTACATCCTTTATCAACTTGTAATGCTTTATTTATTCTTAATTGATGATTTTCTGCCTGTTCTGAAAACATCAGCAATAACCACCAAATGAATCCCAACGCCAATCAAAAACACCCACCATGCAAAGGCCTGAGGCACGTAATTTCCGGCTTTTGCAATCACGCTGTCAGTGTTGCTGACATTGAGCATTTCGAAAATACTAAAATCAGAATGCATGAAACTAACGTAATCTTCAGTGTATGCAATAATGACAACAATGGCGCCAACGATGAGCCCTGCCCAGTGCCAGGGTTTGATTTTCAGGTGCTCACGGTATTTCAAAATTATCATGGCAAGCAGGATCATGCATAGTGAATTAATCACAGGGGATATTACAGGCCCAACCCATGTAAACGGCAGGAGAAACAATACATCCCATGTCAATAAAGTTTCCGGCCATCCCAGGAACAAATACAAAAACACATAGTAAAAAATATCCCATATCGCAAAAGCATAAATAAACCAAGCCATGCCCGTCAAGAATTTTTTTGCTGCCACAGCCGCTATGCTTACCAGCAATAGCATAGTGGCTACTTCCCTGACGCTTTCCACCACGGCAAGGTCAGGGCTTATCAGTTGCAGGGGAAAATCAAAACCATCCGGATAAAATATCTCCCGTAAATAAATAACAACCGCAGTTTCTATCATGGCAAATGCCACAGCAAAAAGGCTTACCCAAAAAAGCGTTCTGTAGGGGAATGTTTTCATAGCAACCATTTTTGTAAGTAAAACCACAAATACCGCAGATTATTTTGTGGAGACCAGTAAAATTTGATGGATATCAGGCATTCAGCAATGTCATTATCCGGTTAGTTTTTTCTTCGGTGGACAGTTCTGCATCAATCCAATGTATCTGATGACCGTCTTTTTCCATTTTTCTGAACCATGTCATCTGGCGTTTGGCAAATTGATGAATGGCAATGTTTAACCGGGAAACCATATCGCTAAATGTTATTTTTCCCGAGAGATAAAGCCCCAGAAATTTGTATTCCAATCCATAGTACATCATGTCATCAATGCTCAAACCGTTCTTGTGCAGCCGTTGTGCTTCATCCACCAGGCCTTCTTTTAAGCGTTGATGCAGCCTTTCTGTGATACGTTTGCGGCGTTTTTCCCTGCTGATATCAACCCCAATGATAAGGGGGTGGATTTCTGGTAATTTAATATTATGTTCGGGATGATGCTTGTAATAATCCGCAATTTCAATGGCCCTGACAGCGCGTTTTTTCGTATCTGTATCGCTTTTGTTGTGTGGAATTTTGTATGTATTCAGGATTTTTTTAAGTTCGGTCAGGGATTTATCTTTCAGTGTATCCCTTAAGTCCGGATTTACCGGCACCCGGATGAGTTTATATCCGCGCAACACGGCATCTATGTACATGCCGGTGCCACCGCAGAGAATGGGTGTTGTTCCTCTGTTGTGAATGTTTTCGAAAATCCTGAAAAAATCCTGCTGATAGTGAAACACATTGTATTTTTCTCCCGGGTCAACGATGTCAATAAGGTGATAAGGAACGTTTTTGCCATTCACCATGAAATCATTATAATCTTTTCCTGTGCCAATATCCATACCACGATACACTTGCCTGCTGTCGGCGGAAATGATTTCGCTGTTGATGGCATCAGCCAGGTGAGCGGCCAATTTTGTTTTTCCTGAAGCTGTCGGCCCCAGGATGACAATCAGATTTTTAGCTTTGTTGGCAGAATTACTCATGTAGCAAAAATAATGGATTTTTTGATTGTTTTATGATTTGGGCATCTATGATTTGTGTAACTTTGTAGCCTATGGCCGGAATGGATATAAATAAGCGATTACAGTTGCTCAGGAGCTTGATTCTAAACCCTGTCAATACCTGGAAGGATTTGATGAGGAAACCTTTGGAACAAAAAAATGTGATTACAGGGTTTTATTTGCCGGGTGTACTTGTATTGGGGTTAGCGGAGTTTTTTGGCATGATCCTGTCAGCCTATGTTACAGAGTCGGTTTTGTACATTGTATGTTTTTCTATAGCCATCATGGCAGGACTAATCCTCGCTTATTTTTTGTCAACCCTCGCTTTGAAATATCTGCTTAAATCTTTTGAAAATGAGACTAAAGCAAATCTGTGTGCTCAGCTTCTTGCTCTGCCGCTCGTGTTGGGATATCTTCCCATTGCTGTTATGGTTCTGTTCCGGAGTATGTTTTTCCTGGGGTTATTGTCTTTTTATGCTGTTTATTTGTTCTGGGCAGGAACACAAAAAATACCGGGAATACACAAGGAGAAAATAAGTTTGTTTGGCATATTGGCAGTGATTTTTACAGTCGGGATTCATTTGCTCATCCTCTTTTTGGTGCTGTCATTGAAAACACCATTTATGACATGGGTTTAGTGTCTTATTTTAAATTTTATTTTCTGCCTTGCATAGAAGGTGAGCTTTGCCGAGAGCGATGTATTGAGCTACGGCCGAAATGCAGCCAAAATTATTGAAATTTATTTGTTATTTGGGTTTTGCAATTTGGAATTTATTTTAACCTTTGAACTTTATATTTTGAACTTCCCGGGTTACACGGGTTAGGAGG
>JAQIDD010000218.1 GCA_027858215.1 Candidatus Delongbacteria bacterium
AACCTGAGGTACAGAAGCAAAAAAATCGATGGGCTTGCTGTTGGTGTCAATGCCAGTTTTATGGCCTTAAAAAAAATTGACTTTATATTGTGGAATTCTGAAACCCTTACGGATGTAAACGGGGAAGATTCTGTTATGGTGTACCCATATCAGGCAGCAGGGTCCTCTGCTTATCCCAATGAAGCGATCAGGTTTAATATTGATCCGTTTATATATTATTACAAAAAAAACGGGTCAAGATACAGCATCCGTACACGATACTTTAAGACTGATAATCGCCAGGTTTCAGATACATCTAAAAATGCCACCAGTGAAATATATTATGGCGAGTATATGTATCAGACCGACATTGGAAAGAATACCAAATTGGCTGCAGGTAGTGTAACTTCATATTCTGAAGTTGAATCAAACCTTTTTGGCCCTCACTTTAGTAATAACCTGGCTGGTTATATTCAGATTGACAATAATTTTGGAGCATTAAAAACTTCCGTGGGAATACGTGCTGAATACTATAGAGTGGATACCGCACAAACCGAATCCATGATAGACATTGAACTTGGAGATGAAATTATTGAAATACCTGTAAACCCGGTGTTTAGAGCAGGAGCAAATTACAGGCTGGCAGAATATACTAACGTCAGGGCTAGTTTCGGGCAGGCTTACCGGTTTCCAAGCATAGCTGAAAAATATACGGCCACTGCATTTGCAGGCTTGTTAAACATTTTCCCCAATCCCAGGCTCGACAGTGAAACAGGATGGAATGTGGAAGTTGGGGGCAGGCAGGGGTTCAGAATTGGAAAAGACTGGACCGGCTTTGCTGATGTAGCTGGCTTTTATTCGAGATACAACAATATGATGGAATTTTCTTTTGGAAGGTTTGATACAGAAACATTTTTGCCTTTGCCTGATTCTGTTCAGGCAACGATGGATAATTTGGGTTTTCAATCAAGAAATATTGGCAATGTGCATATTGCTGGCCTGGATCTGTCAGTCTCTGCCAAAGGAGAATTGTTGGATAAACTGAATGTAACACTTTTTGCAGGATATACTTACCTCTATCCTGAAAATATTTATGAAAATGATGAAACTAGGGAAGAAGTATATGCTACTAAAAACAGGGATACAGATTATCTGAAATACCGGTACAAACACAGTGTGAAAGGGAACATAATCCTGGAATATAACGTATTTACAGCCGGGATTTCCATGAAATACCACAGTCCTGTATTGGCTGTTGACAATATATTTGTTTCCCAGGATCCAAATCAGATGACATTCAACAATTTATTACTAAACGGGTATGCTGATTATTACGCTTATCATAAATACAAACCATTATTTACCTATGATTTGCATTTTGGTTGGCAAATGAATAAAAGCATCAAAAGTTCATTTGTGATACGGAATCTTTTCAATACGGAATTTATTGAACGTCCGGGAAATATGTTGCCACCACGTACGGTATCTTATCAGTTTACAGCTGAGTTTTAAAGCTGTTCCTTTATGTTTTTTTGCAAGGCTTTCACAGGCTCCAGTCCTGTGTAGGTTCCTTCCTGTATTGCTTTCAGAACAGCTCCGCCACCGGTAAAAATGTAGTATTTGGGATGATCAATGGCCACAATATACAAGCCGGGTAACAATCGTTTCAATTCCTGCATGGTATCACCTCCTCCGTAGAGTTTTACAGCATCCGGATTGGAGTCGGTCAACTGATCAAGCGCGATGGTGCCCTCATTAAAATGCGGCGTAAAGCCCATCACAGCATTGATAAAAACGGTAGAAGCTGATAAAAATTCATTACGTACCGCTTTTTCTTCAAATGATTCGGGAGCAACATCAAGCACATAATTCAGTTTTTGCCCTTTTTTGAAATCTTTTATGTGATGCACGCGGTATTTTCCGTCTTCTTTGCCTTCGAGCGTATCAGATTCCACAACATACGACAGTTCTATTATCTTATTTTTATAATTTTTAGCGTATTCAACAAATTCTTTGGCCAGTTTAAGGTTTTCATCATTTACCCCTTTTATGCTGATGCCGTATTTTGCACACAGATAAGCGTTGTAAATGACGCCCCCAAGTACAAGCTTGTCGGCAATGTCAAGCAATGCATACAGCGAGTCAATTTTTGTGTCCATTTTACTTCCGGCTACTACAGCTACAAATGGTTTTTTAGCATCATAGATTCTTTGCAGGTTGGAAATTTCTTTTTGCATTAGATAGCCTGCGTAGCTGGGCAGATATTTGTTTACACCAACAGTTGAAGCATGGGGCTGCCATGAACCAAAAGCATCGTTGATAAAAACATCTGCAAGGCCTGCTAATTGTAAAGCAAACCTGTCTGCTTTTTCACCACCGGCTTCTTCACCGGCAAACCAGCGTGTGTTCGGCAAATAGATACCATCAATCTCACCGTTTCTGAGGTCACGTATCAAATGATTGACTGAGGTTTCAATGCCTAAATATCCTTGTTTCCCATATTCCACAAAATCCGGTATTTTCATATTGATGTGGAGTTTATTGTTGATGTAATCAACAATTGGTTCTACAGAAGTGTCTTCACTTATATTTATTTCTCCTGATTTTTTATCACGCGGCCTTCCTACATGGGTCATCAGTATTATTTTCCCACCTTTGGCATTGATGTGGTACAAGGTTCCTATGGTCATGTCGATACGGTACGGGTCATGTATCATGCCTTTTTTTACCACATTGTGATCTACCCTTACCAATACCACTTTATCCTCAAGATTGGCATCCTGAATTTTTGGAAGATCTATTATTTCCATACTGCTATTGTCTTAATTTATTATGTCTAACAATTCAAATTAAATTTTTGTTCGCACGGCTTTAATGCTTGGTAATTCATTCCCTTCAATATATTCCAGAAGCGCTCCGCCGGCTGTAGAGATATATGAAATTTTATGAGACAGGCCATATTTTTTCAGTGCAGCAATAGAATCTCCACCTCCGACAAGTGAAAAAGCACCTTTGTCAGTTGCTCTGGCTGTTGCCAATGCTATTTTAATGGTACCATTGCTAAAATGTGGCATCTCAAACACACCCATCGGGCCGTTCCAGAAAACAGATCTGGAGTTTTCAATGACTTTTGTGAATGTGGCTGCTGATTTCACACCGATATCAAGCCCCTGCCAACCGTCAGGAATGCGATTTGCCTGGGCATGCCTGATGGTCGAATCGTTTTTAAACGTATCGGCAATCAGGCAATCTGTTGGTAAATATAGTTTTACATTGCTGTGAGCAGCCAATTCCAGAATTTTCACGGCTTTTTTAAGCACTTTATCTTCAACAAGGGAATCGCCAACCTGCCCTCCCATGGCTTTGATAAAGCTAAAAGCCAGACCACCGCCAATAATGATGTTGTTTACCTTATCGATCAAAGCCCTGACAATATCAATTTTGGTAGATACTTTTGATCCACCAATGATGGCTGTAAAAGGTTTTTCCCCTTTGTATAAGATGCGGTCTATGTTTTTCATTTCATTTTCCACCAGATAACCAAGCATTTTATCTTCAGGAAAATATTTGGTTATGGTATAAGTTGATGTATGGGCCCTGTGAGCTGTTCCAAACGCATTGTTGACATAAGCATCGCCAAGTTTTGCCAGCTCTTTAGCAAATTTTTCCGATCCCTTGACTTCTTCATTTGTGAACCGCAAATTCTCAAGCATCAATACTTCACCGGGTTGCAGGTTTTTTACAATCTTTTCCGTGTTTTCCCCCCTGCATTTATCAGCAAATTTGACCTCTGTTCCCAGCAATTGAGAAACATAAGGGATAATATGTTTTACCGAATATTTCATGTCTCTTTTCCCTTCGGGGCGGCCAATGTGGGTCAGTAATATAAGGCTGGCTCCTTCAGCCTGAATTTTTCTCAGGGTAGGGATGGCTGTCCGGATACGGGTGTCATCTGTAATGTTGTTATTGTCATCCATGGGCACATTGAAATCCACACGCACCAATACTTTTTTGTTGTTGAAATCATAATCATCTATGGTGTATGAATCTTTGATGGCTTTGATGCTGGGTAATTTTTTCCCTTCAATGTACTCCAGCAAAGCCCCTCCGGCTGTTGAGACATAAGAAATTTTATGTTCAAGTGCATATTTTTTCAGGGCAGCAATGCTATCACCACCCCCCACAAGCGAGTAAGCACCTTTGTCTGTTGCTCGTGAAACAGCCAATCCTGTTTTCAGTGTGCCGTATGAAAAATGATTCATTTCAAACACACCCAAAGGCCCGTTCCAGAGAATACTTGATGAATTCATAATAACCTGCTCAAATATTTCAGCGGATTTTACCCCAATGTCCATTCCAATCCATCCTTTTTTGATTTTGGTTACCGGAACGTGTTCAATCATGGCTTCATTGCTAAACTCATTTGCAATCAGTACATCTTCCGGCAAATAAATGTCAACCCCTTTGCTTTTTGCCTTATTGAGAATGTTTTTGGCCACATCAATATAATCATCATCCACCAGGGAGTTCCCGATTTCGAGCCCCTTGGCCTTTAAAAATGTAAACACAATTCCACCGCCCACAATCAGGGTATCCACTTTTTCCAGCAGGGCTTCAATGATGTTGATTTTTGTGGAAATTTTGGCACCGCCAATGATGCCTGTAAATGGAGATTCTGCTTTCTTCAACAGGTTGTCAATGTTTTTGATCTCTGATTCAACCAGGTACCCAAACATTTTGTCGTACGGGAAAAACTGAGCTATTGTATATGTCGAAGCATGCGCTCTGTGGGCTGTTCCAAACGCATTGTTTACATACGTATCCCCCAGTTCTGCCAGTTGTTTTGCAAATGACTCATCTCCGGCTTCTTCTTCAGCATGAAAACGCAGGTTTTCGAGCAGAAGCACCTGCCCCGGCTTAAGCTCTTCGGCCATTTTTTTAGTTTCATTTCCAATGCAGTCAGGGGCTTGTTTTATTTCGCGTCCCAGCATGTTTTCAAGGTAATTTGCAATGCCTTTGGTGCTCAATGCATCAATAAATTCACCTTTGGGCCTGCCAATGTGTGTCATGATAATAACAGCCGCTCCTTCGGACAGAATTTTCTGAATTGTGGGAATGGCAGTTACGATACGTGTATCATCTGAAATGGTCCCGTTTTCATTAAATGGCACATTAAAATCAACCCGTACAAGAACTTTCTTATTCTTAAAAGAGTAATTATCAAGGTTATCCATAACTCATCATTTGAACAATAATTAGTACGATAAAATTAACAAAAATTTCAGATATATTGCACGTTTCTGTGTAATGTCTGTGTAAAAAGGAGACAAACCGGGACATCAAATTGACTTAAGTATTCATCAACTTCCCCAGGTGCTTCTGTCCAGGCTTCTGTATTGTATTGCTTCGGAGATATGTTCACTCCGTATAGCATCAGATGTATCCATGTCGGCGATTGTACGCGCTACTTTAAGAATCCTGTCGTATGCACGTGCTGAAAGGTCCAGTTTTTCCATGGCTGTTTTTAGTAACGTGGCAGCAGTATCATCAACAGAGCAGAATTTTTGCATCATTTTGGTTGACATCTGGGCATTGCTGAAAACATGTTTAAAAGATTTAAAACGATCTGCCTGTATTTCACTTGCTTTAATGACTCTTTTCCTAACAGATGCACTGTTTTCTCCCGGAGGTGTTGATGCCAGCTTATTAAATTCAACAGGAATCACTTCCATGTGAATGTCAATCCTGTCCATCAGGGGGCCGGAAATTTTTGCCAGGTATTTTTGAACCATGCCGGGCGAGCATGTGCATTCTCTGGTTGGGTGATTGTAATAACCACAAGGGCAAGGGTTCATGCTTGAAACAAGCATGAGGCTTGCCGGGTATTCCACAGTAAATTTTGCCCGGCTGATAGTTACTACTCGATCTTCAAGAGGTTGCCTTAACACTTCAAGCACGGTGCGTTTAAATTCCGGCAGTTCATCCAAAAACAACACACCGTTATGGGCAAGCGAGATTTCGCCGGGTTGAGGATGGTTCCCTCCACCAACCAATGCAACATCGGATATGGTATGATGAGGTGAACGAAAAGGCCTGCGTGTGATCAGTGATGTTAATTTGTCCATTTTTCCTGCTACAGAATGGATTTTTGTGGTTTCCAGAGCCTCTTCCAGTGTAAGCGGGGGTAAAATGGAAGATAAGCGCTTTGATAGCATGGTTTTACCGGCGCCGGGAGGCCCTATCATAATGAGATTATGACCACCACTGGCGGCAATTTCCATTACCCTTTTTACATTTTCTTGTCCGCGCACATCTGAAAAATCTGCCTCATAATCTGTAACAGTGTGTTCAAAGGTTTTTTTCAGGTCAACTTTCGTTTCTTTGAGTACAATATCACCCTTGAAAAAATCAATAACCTGTGTGATGTGATTGACACCATACACATCCAAATCTTCTACAACAGCGGCTTCTTTTGCGTTTTGTTCCGGGAGAATAAACCCGTCCAGGCCGTTTTGTTTAGCCTGCAGTGCAATGGGCAGGACTCCCCTGATGGGTAAAATACTGCCGTCAAGGGATAATTCCCCCATGATCATAAAGCGGTGAATACGATCTCCTGTCATTTGTTCGGATGCACCCAACACGCCGATTGCCAGGGGTAAATCATAGGCTGCGCCTTCTTTTCTCAGATCGGCAGGTGCCATGTTGATGACAATTTTCCGGCCGGGCCATTTGTAATTATTGTTCCCCAGAGCTGCTACAATACGTTGCTGTGATTCTTTTACGGCATTATCGGGTAAGCCTACAAGATGAAATTCATATCCTTTGGTGGCATCGGTTTCTATGGTAATGGTGTGTGCATCAATTCCGTGAAAAGCACCACCGTAAGTTTTAACTAACATATTGTAATATATTTGCCGCTTAAATTAACAAATCTTTAGCAATAAAACAAGCATATACAAAAATGGTGCTTGTTAAATTCAACAAGCACCATGTCATTTTCTTGTATGATTGTACTAGTCTTCCGGATGTATAGCTTCTACCGGACAAACATCTGCGCATGCACCGCAATCAGTACACACATCAGGATCAATCACATAAGGATCTCCCTCAGAAATAGCATCCACTGGGCATTCGTCTATGCAAGTTCCACAAGCTGTACAATCATCTGTAATTACGTAAGCCATTTGTTTAGTATTTTTAGTTAAAACTTATGACAAATTTATACTTAGTTTTCTTAATTGAAAAATATTTTAATGCATATTATTCTAATTTTTAATCAATATAAATAACGGAGTAATTATTTAAATATCAGCACATTTTAAAATAAACATTTCGTTGTTTTTAAAAAACCAGAGGCAAAAACATGACATAAGTCATTACTTTACTACAAGTTTATCGATTTTGAATGCATATTGTCCTTCAAGAATTCTCAGGAAATATATTCCCCTGTTTATTTCTGACAAATCCATAGAATAAGTTCCGGATGAAAAATGTCCCTGTTTTACTGCTTGGCCATAAACATTTATAAGTTCATAGTGGTAGTTGCCAGGTTTTCCGGTTTGTATTTGTACACTTGAATGAGCAGGATTGGGGAAAACATGGCATGAAAAATTATGTGTGGGGATGGATGATACTTCCTGTACCACATTTTCCTGTATCAACCATAAATTTGGATCAAAAACAATGCTGTCAACCGGATTTGTTTCAGGGATTTTATGCGAAACACTGTATGCATCCTGATTTAATTGTGTCATCAGGCTGTCCCCGTTTTCAAAATACAGTATGTATTGAGGAGGGATGGTAAACAAAGGTGACTGAGGGCAAGACCCTGCCTGACTGGTATGGATATAAACCGTATCATTTGTTTGATGCCATTCTATGTTGTAAATCGGATATCCCTCACCATAATACCATTGATCAAAAAAATCATCGAAATTCATACCACTGACATTTTCAATTACCGTTTTGAAATCATCACCTGTGGCCACAGAATTACCATGTTCGTTCAAATGAGTTTGCAACACATCAAAAAACGTTGTGTCACCCAGCAAGTATCGTATCATGTGCACAAGCATGCCCCCTTTTTTATAGGTCAGGTAATAATCAAAAATACGACCGGGGTCGCTAACTTCACTGAAAGGAACATACACAGAACCATCACTGTATTCTTTTGCATACTCTGCATTCAGCTCCAGCCAATTTCGTGTCTCTGCTTCAGTACGCATTGCCTGGGAAGTGAGGTATTCAGCATATACGGCAAATCCTTCATTGATCCAGATGTCCTGCCATGTAGCGCATGTAAGGTAATTGCCAAACCAGGAGTGTCCCAGTTCATGGGCAACCAACGTAAAATCAAATTTCCCAACCGTTGTCATTGTTTGATGTTCCATGCCGCCATTGAGGTCAACCACACAATGACCGTATTTTTCCTCATGATGGGGGTAAAGGCCATAATAGTCAGATTGGACTTCAATCATTTCGCCGGTTTTTAAAATATCCTCTTCATATAAAGCAAGGTAATAGGGGAAATCATAAATGTAGTTCTGCACCAAAACAGAATCAGTGCCTTCGGGATAGCAATAGAACGAATAATCCTGGTAATTGCCAATGGCAACTGAAATCAGGTAATAATCGATGGGGTATTTTGATTTCCATTCGTATCGGGTAGTACCATCGCCCATGTTGGTAGTGTCTGTCAACAGGCCATTGGATCCTGCCATTAAATTATCCGGCACCGTTACAAATACCCAGGAGGAATCTGCTTTGTCTGTTAAATCCTGCTTAACGGGAAACCATCCCATGGCGTCGTATGGTTCAGATAAACTAAATGTTGTGGTTTCATTCAGAATAGAATGTGTTTCATTGAACATCCCATAAGGTGGTGTGCCAGCATAGTCAACTTCGACGGTATGCACTGACCTGCTTGTAGATTTTGACAAGGGAATGGTAATGGCATTGTCCTCATGGGTATAACTCACCGGAGTGTCATCCAATCTGACTTCTGCAACGTTCATTTGATTGTCAAGGTCAATTTCAATTTCTGTCAGACCTTGTGATGTGGTTTCAAAATCAATGCGAACTGTGCCTTCAACATCTGTGGATGTATTATCCATGATCAGATCCAGAAAATAAAAAATAACATCATAATCGTCATAAGATCGTTCATTTATATTAGATGCGGCATTCAGTGCCTGGTATTTATAGGCATCAGGTGACTTTGTTGCATGCTGTGCATAGCCAAAAACCATGGACAACATAATGATGAATAAGAGTACACTACTTTTCATAATATAAGGCTTTATTAGTTTAAAATATCGTGTCATTTTAAGCAGTTGGTAATAGTCATTTAATAGTTGGCAAATTATTTCCCTCTTGGCTTGTATTTTTCAGGATTCTCCACCGCATGATGCCGAAATTACCGGCTGCCAGTATAATATCAGGACGGATGGCAATATCACTTATCCCGATGGATGATGGCAGATCGTCGGTGGTAGTTGCCCAGGTGTTGCCTCCGTCAGTGGTTTTCCAAAACCCGCCTGATGGAGCTCCTACATATATGATGTTGGAATCAGAGGGGTGAAAAGTAACGCAATTTAACCGTCCGCTTCCTCTTTTTGTTGAAGGGCTGTTGAGATTTGTGGGTGTTTCAATCGGTCCAAGATGAGACCAGTTTGCCACTTCTTCTTTTGGTGCAGATGATGTGTGTTGCATTTTTTTCCAGGCATCATACACAGCCCGGCGATTGATATATCCCTCTTTGTCAACACGTGGTTCCATAAAATATTCCCACCGCTTGAATTGTTTAAATCCTTTGCCTTTTTCGTATTCCCGCTTAGCCCAGTATTGATTGAAAGCGTCCTGAACTTCATAAAAACCGGCGTTTCCGGGATCTTTTTCAATGTTTTTCATCCACGGTTGTGTGTATGCTGTGACTGAAAACACAATCAACCCAATCAATGAAAGGGTGTATTTTATTGTTTTCATAAAATTTTAATAAAAATGTTTATGTAAATGTAGTAAAAATATGATTCTGGAAAGAATTAATTTCGAAGGAAGCTTATGTTACTGAAGCTTCGCACATAAATTTTTCAATAAAATTAATGACTTCCTGAAGGCAACTTTTCTCATTTCTTTATCCCACGAGCCACAAAGTTCACCAAGTATCATAATAATTCTCCCATTATTGATCTTTGTGTTCTTAGTGTCTCGTGGGAATTGTTTTAATAATTTTGGCTATACCAGGCAAAGCTCAAGTAACCCTTCGTCTCCGCCATTAGTTTGCACAAAATCTGCACAAAATTTGGAATCTTTAGTTAACCCATAAAAAATACTTTAAAACTAATGCATTTTGGCGCTATGTTATGAATTTTTACTATTTTCGAAAAAAGAAAATGCCTGATGAATAATGTTACGCGATATATCATAGGAGCACTGAGTATTATTGTATTGGTGGTTTTTGTGTGGTTTTTTACTGAGATTGTGGCGTATATTTTGATAGCAGCCGTGTTATCTATGATTGGACATCCCTTGATCACCTGGTTGCTGAAATTGCATGTAAAATCCTTCCGTTTTCCACGCTGGCTTGCATCTTTGCTTACGTTGGCATGCATGGTTTTTGTTTTAGTGCTGTTCTTTAGGATCATTATACCGTTGGTAGGAGAGCAGATTAATGAGATCAGCAGTATTGAAGTAAAAACATTGTCACAGAATTTGCAAGATCCTTATGCGGAAATTGATAATTGGGTACATTCAATACCATTACTGGGAACATCAGAGTTTTCATCCAAAGAATTTTTAAGTGAGAAAATTGTCAATTTGATACAGTTTGATGAAATATCCGTCATGTTTAATAAAATCGGAGGGGCTTTGGGCAGTGTGTTGATAGGCATCTTTGCCGTGTTGTTTATTACTTTCTTTTTCATGAAAGAAGACAGATTATTTGATAAAGCACTTCTATTAATGGTTCCTGAAAAATATGAAGGTAAAACACAAAGTGCATTGCGTAAGATAAGGAAATTGATTTCCAGGTATTTCATCGGTTTACTGGGACAGGTTACGGGCATCATTATTTTGGTGACAACCGGCCTGACAATAGCCGGGATAGAATTTTCGCTGGCATTACTGATAGGTATTATTGCCGGATTTTTGAATCTTATACCCTATCTGGGACCATGGATAGGTGCTGCTATTGGCATTGTAATGGTAATTGCAGGGAACCTGGGAATGGAGTTTTATGATGAAATGCTCCCCTTGCTGATTTTTGTTTTACTCACTTTTGGGGTTACTCAACTGATAGATGTTATAGTATTTCAACCACTGATATTTGGTAATTCTGTCAGGGCTCATCCGCTTGAAGTATTTCTTGTTATTTTGATAGCAGGAAAACTTGCCGGTGTAGTTGGCATGATGCTGGCAATTCCTTCATATACCGTGTTGCGCGTGCTGGCAAAAGAATTTTTCAATCAATACAAACTGGTACGGGGAATCACTGATAAAATGACCAAGGATTGATATGCATATACATAAATTTGGAGGGGCATCCGTAAAAGATGCTGAATCCCTAAAGAACCTGAGTTCAATTATTCATAAGCAAAATCGGCCGGTTATTGTTGTTGTTTCTGCAATGGGAAAAACCACCAATGTCCTGGAAGATCTTACAGAAGCTTATTTTACACGAGAACCTGCCCGTGCAGAGGCTGTTTTTGAAAAGATTAAACAATTTCACGAGCAGATTTATCTTGATTTGGGGCTAGATAAATATGCAAAAAAAGCAGCTCCCTTTACAGAGGTATTTGGCTGGCTTAAACAAAAATTGCATAAAGCGCCTTCGTTGAATTATGATTATGAATACGATCAGATTGTCCATTGCGGCGAATTGTTTTCATCGTTGATCATAAACACATGGTTTCAACACAAGGGGATTGATGTTCAGTGGGTCGATGCCCGGGACATCATACGTACAGATTCCACATACAGATCTGCGAATGTAAATTGGGAAACCAGTAAAAAAGCATTTGACAGGCAACAGGTTCACAGTACCAGGATTATGCTGACACAAGGATTTATCGGCAGCACCCCTGAAGGAATAAGTACTACATTGGGACGTGAAGGGTCTGATTATACGGCTGCCATTCTTGCTGTTCTGTCAGGATCCAAGGATGTCACTATCTGGAAAGATGTTCCGGGTGTAATGAATGCGGATCCGAAACACCATGATTTCAGTGAAAAGATGCCGCTCATTTCTTACCAGGAGGCCATTGAGCTGGCTTATTATGGAGCAAAAATCATTCATCCGCGTACCATAAAACCTTTGGAAAACAAAAAAATCCCCCTGTATGTAAAATCATTTCTTGAGCCCGGGGAAAAAGGAACAGAGATCAAACATGTTGAAAAAGAAATAAAGCTTTCCCCCGTTTACATAATTAAAAACGGACAGGTGTTGTTATCAGTGTCCCCACGGGATTTTTCCTTCATCATGGAAAAACACATCAGCCGTATTTTTGATATGTTTGACATGTATAATGCCCATGTTAGCATGAGCCAGAATTCTGCCATCAATTATTCGATCTGTGTGGATTGCAATAAACGCAAATTACCCACATTGCTTGATCGCCTGGGTGAAGAGTTCAAAGTGCTGTATAATGAGCATTTACAGTTGATCACCATACGGCACTATACCAGTGAAGCCATTGAAAAAATGTTGAAAGGCAAACGTGTGCTTTTAGAACAACGATCACGAAAAACAGCGCGGTTTCTGGTAGAAGACAACAGTAAAGTGCATTGAGACGAAAGTTTTATTTTGACATTTTAGGGCCGTACGCCAAATCTCCGGCATCGCCCAACCCGGGCACGATGTATGATTTCACAGTCAATTCATCATCCACACCGGCAGTCCATATTGTGCATTTGTCTGCAGGAATTGTTTGTTCAAGATTTTGAATTCCTTCTTTGGAAGCAATGATGGCAGCAAGATGCACATGAGCAGGATCTCCAAACGCTTTCAATGCTTTGTATGCCAATTCAAAACTTGATCCTGTTGCAAGCATTGGGTCTGCAATAATAATATCGCGATCGGTAAGATCGGGAGAGGTGACGTAATCCATTTTTATTTCAAACGACCTATCATCGTGATACTTACGGAATCCTGCTACAAAAGCGTTATCGGCATTGTCAAAGTAATTGATGAAGCCCTGATGAAAAGGGATGCCTGCCCTGAGGATGGTTATCAAAACCGGTTGTTTCTCTAAAACAGGCAGGTTGGCAACGCCAAGGGGGGTTTTGATGTTTTCCCGTTTAAAAACCAGTTCCCTGGATATTTCGTATGCCATAATTTCACCCACACGTTCCATATTCCTGCGAAAACGCATGCGGTCTTTTTGAATGATTTCACTGCGTATTTCGGAAACAAACTGGTCAAGCAAGCTGCCTCGTTCACCAAGATTTACAAAATTAATCATATCGTGTTGTCTTGTTTGTTGATATGCTATTGGTTATGATAACATCATAAAGCTGAAAACTGGTTGTAAAGATATGCCGATTTTGAAAACTAAAAGAAAAATATGAATGCTTTACAACACAGGTTCTTTCTGAGGACACGCGTCAGTAAAAGATTCTGCCTGAATGGTGTTTGCCTTGTCTGTCAGAAATGTGATACATGTATATCCCGTGTTTGGGATGAAAATCCAACTTGGTGTTATTGTATACGCGGTCGTGAAACACCAATTGCCCTGACAAATTGTATATTTTTACATCGTAATGCCCGTTGTTTGAAGCCCGGAAATGTATCCCGCTTGCAAAGCTGATAAGTTCGGGTTTGTTATCAGCCTCTGACATTTGATTGTTTACTAACAGGCAGTTATCCACAGCTCCGCTGATGCTGTCAAGTTCAAATTCACTCATTAAGCCATTGGGACATATAACAACATATTTTGGCACAAGATACACCTCATAAAGGTCAACCACAGAATCTTCTTCAGTTAATG
Organism: Candidatus Delongbacteria bacterium; assembly: GCA_027858215.1. GTDB lineage: Bacteria > Bacteroidota > Bacteroidia > Bacteroidales > ML635J-15 > JAQIBY01. Next base: position 13,962 of record JAQIDD010000218.1, read on the forward strand.
CCCAACAATCATATTCAGTACTGTTGTCTTCTTCAAACTGATTGATTGCACTATACGGATATAATTCATTACAAATTGCCCAGAGATAGACATTTTCGGTATTTTGCCCATATGTGTTGTAAATGTTATTAAGTGTTAGCACTGCATCGGCGCACGGCGCACAGTATGGCCTGAAAAAAGCCAGCACAACAGTTTTATCCTGGTCTAAAAGGTCTTCCTGCAGGTACATGGTATCACCATACTCACTGATGAGTCCGAAATCGTTTGCAATATCAATCTTTTGACCGTGGAGAGAAGCCGCCAACAACAACCCTGCAATAAGAACGATGTATCTCATGATCACTGTTTTTTATTTAGAACCAAAATTAGACAAAAATGTTTAAAAAAAAGCACTGTAAGAAATGTTACAGTGCTTTAATGTATTAATGAGAGGTTATATTTTACAGGATACTGTATGCAACAGCAAGGCCAACAGTCACTACCGATGACATTGTCATCAATTTAATAAGGATGTTGAGACTGGGGCCTGAAGTGTCTTTAAAGGGATCACCAACGGTATCTCCTGTGATAGCAGCATTATGACTATCAGAACCTTTACCACCGTGATGTCCTTCTTCAATGTATTTTTTGGCATTGTCCCATGCTCCGCCTGCATTGGCCATAAAGATAGCCATGGCAAAACCAGAAGTAATGGTTCCAATTAATAGCCCTACAACACCACCAACACCAAATATCAATCCCACAATTACAGGAATGAAAATAGCGGTAAGCGAAGGTAACATCATTTCCCGTTGGGCCGCTTTGGTTGATATGGAAACACAACGTTCGTAATCAGGTGTGCCTGTACCTTCTTTAATACCAGGAATTTCCTTAAACTGACGGCGGACTTCATCCACCATTTTCTGGGCAGCTCTGCCAACGGAATTCATTGTCATACCACTGAAAAGGAAAACACCGAGGACACCGATAAAAATACCGGCTAATACAACGGGGTTCATTAAATGAATCTCAAAATGGTAGATATAATCAATAAAAGTAGCGTATTGAGCTTCCACAGGACCAAATTTGCCGTGAATAATGAATTCAGGTGTATCAAGTATTTTGACAAACATCATTTTCACTTCTTCCATATACGAAGCCAGCAATGCCAACGCTGTAAGAGCAGCACTACCAATAGCAAATCCTTTTCCGGTTGCTGCTGTTGTATTTCCAAGGGCATCAAGAGCGTCGGTGCGTTCTCTGACTTTGGGATCAAGCTTACTCATTTCTGCGTTTCCACCTGCATTGTCAGCAATCGGTCCATAAGCATCTGTCGCCAGGGTTATTCCAAGAGTTGATAACATACCAACTGCAGCAATACCGATTCCGTACAGTCCGTAATTCAGGCTTTCGGCAGCAAAACTAAAGTTTGAAGAGAACAGGAATGACAGCATAATTGCAACCACAATGATTGCCAGCGGAACAGCTGTGGATATCAGGCCTGTGCCAACACCACTGATAATGACTGTTGCATGACCTGTTTCTGCGGATTTAGCAATTTTCTTAGTTGGTTTATAAGCTGAGGCAGTGAAATATTCGGTTGATTGTCCGATGCCGATACCAGCCAGGAGGCCAATGGCAATTGATCCCCAGATACCCCAAATGTTAACCACTTCATGGTTATGGAAATTCAGGGCATATAAAATGAGGAAAGAAAAGACCAATATCAAGCCGGCACTAATATTAACACCAAAGCTAAGCGATTTCAATAATTGCTTTTGTGACGCCCCTTCTTTTGTTCTCACCATAAAAATACCAAAGATAGAAAGCATGGTACCCACAGCAGCGATAAGCATAGGGGCCAATACAGCGTTCATTTGCATCTCAGGGGCACCCATAAATGCGGCTGCACCAAGCAGTGCTGTAGCAAGTATGGATCCTGCGAATGATTCAAACAAATCTGCGCCCATGCCGGCCACGTCACCAACGTTATCACCAACATTATCAGCAATGGTAGCAGGATTACGCGGGTCATCTTCAGGAATCCCAGCTTCAATCTTACCTACAAGGTCGGCACCAACATCAGCGGCTTTTGTGTAAATACCACCACCAACACGTGCAAACAGAGCCTGTGTGGAAGCCCCCATTCCAAATGTCAGCATGGTAGCAGTAATTGTCAGGAGCTTAAAGCCAGCTTCTGCTTCGGGCACAGCTAAATTTAATACTATAAACCAGAGTGACACATCAATCAAAACAAGGCCAACAACGACAAGTCCCATAACAGCACCACTTCTGAAAGCAAGTTTCAGCGATTTGTCAAGTGAACTTCTTGCAGCGTGGGCTGTTCGGGCAGAAGCAAAGGTTGCAGTTTTCATACCAAAATACCCAGCCAGGGCAGAAAAACTACCACCAGTCAAAAATGCAAATGGAACCCATTCGTTTTGTACGCCTAAGCCATAAGCTAAAATTGAAAAAATCACAGTAATGATGAGAAATACCAGAAAAACAACTTTGTATTGTTGTCTCAGATAGGAATTTGCCCCTTTTCGTACATGGGCGGCAATCCTTTTCATAGTATCAGTTCCTTCATCATTTCTAAGCATTTTTTTATAAAAGAAAAATGCAAAACCCAGTGCTAAAACCGAACTCACTGGCACTAACCAAAATAACAATGGTAATTCTGACATACTTTAGTTCCTCCTTTTTTTAAATTATGTTTCATTTTATTTTACTTTCAATTTTGAAGCGGCAAAAATATCTGTTAACAAACATAAAAACAAGAAAAAAGGTAAAAATTTTCCGTTTATTTATTTGATTTTCACAAGTGTAGTTTATATTTGTAAACTGCAAGGTATTTTTCGTTGTTTTTGCACTCCCAGCTAATAGTAACTACCCATAACCTCGCCACCGTTTCTAACGTTTCAAGCTTTAGAAACGGTGGAAAGTTAAAAAAGGGGAAGGGCTTAGATAAAATGTTCTTTTTGCAGCCTGACGAAGGCCGGTATCCTGTGTTTTGGTACAGCGAACTGTCTGCCCTCACGGCAGATTGATTGGCAATGAAATCCTGTCCGGGAGGATAGCAACAGCCGTTGTACCGGAACACAGATAAAGGCAGTAGGCAGAGACTATGTTTGACGATATCAACAATGCTCCCGCTGCCCACCAAATCATCTGTCTTATTTATGGGAATAATTGCAATTTTTGTGTTTTGTAAAAATCAGTTTGTCTTTATCGTAGCCGTTTTTCTTCATGATATCAAACAAATGCTGCATGGTATCATCGGGCAGCTTGTTTTCACGTGCCAATATCCAGAAATAATCTTTTTTCGGACTGCCAACAAGTGCCCATTGATAATCATTGTCCAGGGCAATAATCCAGTAACCGGCTCTGAACGGCCAGAAAAATTGCACTTTAAGTTTGGTGTTTTGGCTTCCTTTGACAGGAAAAGCTTTCCCTTTGATGTCTTTGGCCTCATCGTTTTTTCGGCAACGGTTGATGACCCGGACAAAACGTCCATTTGGGATATAGGTAGCCGTAACGCATTCGCAGTCTTTTTCAAAGCTGGTTGGGTAGCGTGCAATTTCATACCAGGTGCCAGCATATTTATCAATGTCAACGGAGCCAACTTGTGTAGGTGTATCTGTGGTTTTGCAGGAAAATAACATAACAGGGAATATAAAAAAGATGAATTTTTTCATTTTGTGTGATCTTAGATATTAACACTACAAATGTATGCAAATTTTGTTCACGGGTGAAATAATCATAGCTTGACAATGTCAATACAAACGCCGATTTGCTGTGCGGAAAACTTGTTATTTCCTGTACTGTTCGAGGTTGGTAATTTGCAGTTTATCTTTCGCCAGTTTTTCAGTGAGGACAAATTTTTTGGCGTTGTTTGAGGGCAGTTCAAACATGGCATCGGTCATGATGTTTTCACAGATGCCGCGAAGCCCCCTGGCGCCAAGTTTATATTTTGCAGCTACATCAACGATATAGTCAAGGGCTTCTTTCTGAACAGAAAATTCAATATCGTCAATTTCAAAGAGGTATTTATATTGTTTGATGAGTGAATTTTTAGGTTCGGTGAGGATACGTTTGAGGGCATCTTTGCTCAATTCGTTGAGGTAAGATACCACAGGCAGGCGCCCAATGATTTCAGGAATCAGACCATAAGCCCGCAAGTCTTCGCTGGTAACGTATTTAATGAGGTTGTTTTTGTCAATTTTTTCACGTTGTTGCTGAGCGCCGTACCCCACTACTTTCGTATTCAGGCGGTTGGCGATGTTTTTTTCGATGCCTTCGAAAGCACCGCCAACAATAAACAGGATATTATTGGTATTAACGGGAATCATACGTTGTTCGGGATGTTTTCTGCCTCCTTGTGGTGGTACGTTGACAACAGAGCCTTCGAGCAATTTCAGGATAGCCTGTTGCACACCCTCGCCTGAGACATCACGGGTAATGGATGGGTTATCGCCTTTGCGTGCAATTTTATCAATTTCATCAATAAAGACAATGCCGTGTTCGGCGGATGCCGTATCGTAGTCTGCTGACTGCAGAAGGCGTGTCAGAATGCTTTCCACGTCTTCCCCCACATACCCAGCTTCTGTGAGTACGGTAGCGTCCACAATGGTAAAAGGCACATCAAGCATGCGGGCAATGGTACGGGCCATCAGAGTTTTTCCTGTTCCGGTACGTCCAATCAGGATGATATTGGATTTCTCAATATCCACATCATCGCGTTTTATATGTTTTACCGACAGGCGTTTATAATGATTGTAAACAGCAACAGCAACGGTTTTTTTAGCTTCATCCTGGTCAACAACATACTGGTCAATGAATCGTTTGATGTCTTTGGGTTTATTGTGTTTTAAAATTTCGGGATCAAAGTCATGTGTTTCCTGCAGTTCTGCTTTGACAATATCCATGGCTTTTTCGGCACACTCATCACAGATATAACCCTCAGCACCACTGATAAGCATATTGACTTCATTGCGGTCGCGTTCACAAAATGAGCATTTATCAATCATACAAGCTTAATCTGATTTGTTGTTTTTTCGTGTCAGCACTTCATCAATCATGCCGTATTTTTTAGCTTCATCGGCTGTCATCCAGTAATCCCTGTCAGAATCTTTTTCCACTTTTTTCAGGGGTTTGCCGGAGTGTTTTGCTATGATTTCATACAATTCGGTTCTGAGTTTGAGAATTTCCCTGGTAGTTATTTCAAGATCTGATGCCTGTCCCTGTGCGCCACCCATGGGTTGATGAATCATGATGCGGGAATGTGTCAGTGCAGTACGTTTTCCGTAAGTACCTGCACACAATAAAACTGCGCCCATTGAGGCAGCCATGCCGGTACAGATGGTTGCAACGTCAGAGCTGATGTATTGCATGGTATCGTAAATACCCAATCCTGCGTGAACAGATCCGCCAGGCGTGTTGAAATAAATCTGGATGTCTTTTTCGGGATCATTGGATTCCAGATACAGCAATTGTGCCTGGATGACATTGGCTGCATAATCATCAATGGGAAGGCCCAAAAAGATAATGCGGTCCATCATCAGACGTGAAAACACATCCATGGTAGCGATGTTCATCCGGCGTTCTTCAATGATGGTAGGGGAAATATAACTGGATGTTACTTTGGCATAATCATCAAGCGTTTGGCTGTTGATACCAAGATGACCTGTAGCGTATTTATAAAAATCATTTTTCTTATTCATAAGCTTTATTTTTTGTCTTCAAAAAAAGATTTGAATTTATCAAAAGATACGGTTTTTTCGTCCAGTTTAATGTTTTCTTTTAACACGTCCATGATTTTGTTTTCCATTGCTTTATCGGCAATTTTCCTGCGCGTGTCTTCGTCTTTTAAAATTTCCTGGGCATATTTTTCGAGTTGTTCATCGGGAACATAACTCATGCCGTACTGGCGAAATTGCGCTTCAGCATAACTTTTAGCAGCACCAAGGAGTTCTTCCGGTTTGAGGTCAAGTTCATGTTGTTTTGCAATTTCATTGGTGATGATTTGCCACTTCATGTCTTTGACAAAATTATCCCAGTCTTCTTCAAATTTTTCTTTGGTAAG
>JAQIDD010000226.1 GCA_027858215.1 Candidatus Delongbacteria bacterium
GTTTTAGGGCTTTGGTTAAGGTTACTCATAACCTAACCCCTAAAACCTCTCATATAACTAACACCTTTTGAATTTACTGTTATTTTTTGGAAATCTGACATTTTTCGGGTGGGATACTACAATAACAAAGATAGTTAATTTTTCAGCATAACCGATATTTGGAATAGAGCTAAGAATAACTAAAAAATTATGTGTAAATTTCTCGCAGCAATTGAGCCGTGTATGAATCTTCTTGGTTAATAATATCTTGTGGAGTACCGGAACATAACACATAGCCTCCTTTTTTACCACCTTCAGGACCAAGGTCAACAATCTGGTCTGCCAGTTTGATCACATCAGGGTTGTGTTCGATAATGATGATAGTATTGCCTTTGTCTGCCAGTTTTCCCAACACCTCCATGAGCATTTTGACATCATCAAAATGCAGGCCGGTAGTTGGTTCATCCAGAATATATAAGGTTTTTCCCGTGTCCTTTTTCATGAGTTCGGCAGCAAGCTTTACACGTTGTGATTCACCTCCTGATAATGTCTTGGAGGACTGACCAAGTGTAATGTATCCAAGTCCAACCTCTTTCAATACCAATAATTTCTTCTGCAGTTTGGGGATGTTTTCAAAAAATTCAATGGCTCTGTTTACGGTAAGTTTCAACACATCATTGATGGATTTGCCACGATACCGCACCTGCAGCGTTTCTTTGTTGTATCTTTTCCTGTGACAGTCGGGACAGGTAACGTACACATCAGGCAGAAAATTCATTTCAATAGCCATAACGCCGGCGCCTTTACAAGTTTCACACCTCCCCCCTTTGACATTAAAGGAAAAACGGCTCATTTGGTAACCCCGGATTTTGCTTTCAGGCAGCTGGGAAAAAAGATGACGTATGTCGGTAAATATCCCGCTGTATGTACTGGGATTGGAGCGGGGCGTTCTGCCCAGTGGTGCCTGATTGACCTCGATGACTTTATCAATAAATTTTAACCCGTCCAGGGAAACAAAATTGAGTGGCTCTGCCAGTGCATTGTAAAAATGCCTGCTAAGTGCAGGATAGAGCGTATCATCTATCAGGCTGGATTTGCCTGAGCCGGAAACCCCGGTTATGCAGATGAGTTTCCCGAGGTGAAATTCAACATCAATGTTTTTCAAATTGTTGCCTTTACAGCCTGTGATGGTGATTTTGTTGCCATTCCCCTTTCTGAAATGCTGAGGAAGGGGTATATATTTCTTCCCGGAAAGGTAATCGCTTGTTAGTCCGGTGCTGTTACGAATTTCATCCGGGGTGCCTTCTGCCACAATTTTACCCCCATAATTACCTGCCCCGGGTCCCATGTCCACAATATGATCAGCAGATTCAATCATGGCCTGGTCATGTTCAACCACCATCACGGAATTACCTTTATCACGCAGGTTTTTGAGTGTGTTAATCAGACGGTGGTTGTCGCGCTGATGAAGTCCGATGCTTGGTTCATCCAGGATATAAAGCACATTGACAAGTTGTGAGCCAACTTGTGTGGCAAGCCTGATGCGCTGGGATTCACCCCCCGATAAGCTCTTTGCCGGACGGTTCAGGGCAAGGTATTCCAACCCTACATCCAGGAGGAATTGGAGGCGTGTGCGTATTTCTTTGAGCACCTCCCTGGCTATTTTCAACTGACTGGTGCTCAGGTGATTTTCCAGGCCGGAAAACCATTTCATCAAATCAGATAAATCCTTTTCTGCCAATTCAGCAATGTTTTTATCATGGATACGGAAATGAAGTGATTCCTTTTTTAACCGTTGCCCATTGCATAAATGGCATGTTTTATGGTGTATAAACTGCTCACTCCATTTACTTTTATTTTTAAGGTGTTTTTCTTTTTTTGTTTTTTGTTTCAACAGGCTGATGATACCATCAAACCTGAGCTCGTAAGACGAGTGTGTTCCAAGTGGTGTGTTTTTTAATAACAGCGGTTTTTCGGTACCGTGAAGTATTTTGTCAACAGCTTTGTCAGGAAGTTGTGAGATGGGCGTATCCAGGTTAAGCTTATAATGCCCCAGAAGTGATTCCAGTTGCCAAAACAACAGCATGTTTTTGTATTTTCCAAGTGGTTTAATTCCTCCCTGCCTAATGGATAATGTGGGATTGGGAATTATTTTGCTGACGTCATAATCACGGACAATGCCCAAGCCGTTGCATTCAGGACATGCTCCGTAAGGAGAATTAAAAGAAAAATTATGTGGTGCCGGTTCTTCATAAGAAATACCTGTGTCCGGGCACATGAAATGTTTACTGAAAAACCTGTTTTCATCGTTTTCAATATCGTATATCATGCATGATCCTTCTCCCAAATCCATTGCCAGTTTCAGACTTTTGGTCAGGCGGTCGGGTTTTTTGTTGCTGAGATTCAATTTGTCAACAACCACTTCGACATGATGAATTTTATAACGGTCAAGTTTTAGCCCGGGGGTGAGGTCTGTCAATTCCCCGTCAACACGTACCTGCACAAATCCTTTTTGCCTGATGCTCTGAAACAATTCCTGATAATGTCCTTTACGGCCTTTTACAACAGGACTCAGCAGTAATATTTTTTTGTTTTTATACTCCTTAAGTATAATGTTATTTATTTGTTCTGTTGTGTAGCGAATCATGGGAGCCCCTGTTTTCCATGAATACGCTTTGCCGGCACGTGCAAACAACAAACGCAGCAAATCGTAAATTTCGGTAATGGTTCCAACTGTGGACCGTGGATTTTTGCCCGTGGATTTTTGTTCAATTGAGATAACAGGGCTTAAGCCGGTAATTTTATCGACTTCGGGACGTTCCATTTTGGCCAGGAATTGCCTTGCATAGGCAGAAAAGGTTTCCAAATAACGACGTTGACCTTCTGCATAAATGGTATCAAAAGCCAGGGATGATTTACCACTCCCGCTGATGCCTGTAATGACTGTGAGTTTTTCCCGTGGAATTTTACATGAAATGTTTTTAAGGTTATGTACCCTCGCTCCACGGACATCAATGTATGTATCCTCTTTCTTCATGCATTATTTCCTGTTTTTGAAACAATTTATTTCCTTTAGTGTTCAACTAATCTTCAATTTCATTTTCAGGAATTTTGCATGAACGCACACCATCCCGGGGAATAAGTATTTTGTATTATTTTCCGCTCCTGTTGGTGAGATACGTATTGATGAGCCAGGGGTTGAATTCTTTTAATATCTTGTAATTGATGCCTTGTTGAAAAGCGAATTCAACCAGGTCAGTGATGGTAATATCCACAATTAATGTATCAACAGGTAATGGTGCGTATTTTTCTTTTGAAGTGATATGGAAACCATATTTTTCATGTTCTGACATGATGGTTTTCATAGCAAGAATCCAGTAAATGTAGCGCGCAGTTTCGGGATTCAAATACAAGTCATAATAATTATCTGCCTTTTGTTCATTCAACCTGCGTTGAAGTTTTGCTTTACCCATGTTGTAAGATGCCGCAGCGAGTGTCCAGCTTCCAAATTTATCATAGGCTTTCTGGAGATATTCGCATGCAGCCACGGTTGATTTTTCAAGGTTGTAGCGTTCATCAACATACGAGTTAATTTCCAGGTTATGTTCTCTGCCGGTTGCCTGCATAAATTGCCAGAGTCCTTTGGCACCGCTTGGGGATGTGGCATTTCTGAGGCTGCTTTCAATGACACAAAGGTACTTGAAATCTTCAGGAATGTTATTTGCGTTAAGGATGCTGTCGATGACAGGAAAGTAGCGTTTTGAAAGTTTTAATATTTGAATGGTTGATGAATGATAATACGTGTTTGTGATGAGTTCCCTGTCCAGACTTTCTTTGACATCAAATAAATCCAGGGGTACTTTTTCGCTTGCAAATGTCAGATTGGAAGGAAATTCCGGCTGTTTAACGGCATAGTTTGTTTTTTCAATGATAATTTGATTTCCCGGTGGGGGGAGTTGTTCTTTAGAGCCAATGAACAGTTGCATAATTACAAACCCGCCCAGCAATACGGTTATCAGATAAATGGGGATATCGTTGAGAAAACGCTTTTTCTTACTCATTATTTTATTTCTGTTTTACAATTTTTGTTAACATGTACAAAGCACCAAAGATAAGCAAAAACCATGCAGAAAACAACCAAAACCACATGGAACTCCAATTGGGGATAGCAAAAATAACGTAACAGGCCATAGCTACAGATATGATGTTTATAAAAAACAGCAGGGCAGCAACTTTTCTGTCAGAAAGGCCTGCATAAGCCAAATGATGAGTTGTATGGTCACGCCCTCCTACAAAAGGAGATTGGCCGCGTAATATTCTGTTGATGGATACGGTTGCTGTATCAGTGACAGGAACAATAAAAGCCAGAAGCACCACAATAAACTGTTTTGAATTGAGTCCGTAAGAAACTGTTTCTTGTGGTATGTGGTTCCAAAAACATACGATACCAACATATGCCAACATTGATCCCAAAAACTGACTGCCATTGTCACCCATATACATTTTTGATGGATGCCAGTTAAACATAAGGAAACTCAGGCAAGCACCCAAAACTATTAAAATTACAAACGGCATGAATCCATTCATTCCTTTGTTTGCCAACAGCAATACAAAGGCACCTGCAAAAACACTAATGGAAACAAGGTTGGCAACCGAATCCATATTATCAAGCATGTTAATGGAATTCATGATACCAATAACCCAGAATATAGTTATGGTATAATTCAGGAGGGGGTAAGGTGAGATATTGATAAAAACATCAAAAGATATCAGTATAACAGCAATGAGAATTTGAATGACGAATTTAAAAACAGGTGGTGTGTTGATAATGTCATCAGCGAGTCCCATAAAAAAAGCAAGGGTAACGACGAGGAACAATGCAATGTATCTGGGATGTAGTGCAACGGATTGGTCAATGAGTAAAATATAAGCCAGGAAGCCTGCAATAAACAAGGAATAAAAAGTAATGCCTCCAAAAATTGGCTTGGATTGACTGTTCCAGCGGATGGCAGATTTATTGGCTTTTTTGAGCAAAAATTTAATAGGCTGATTAAGGAAAAACGCGTTGAGTCCATAACCCATGAATATTGAAAATACTAAAGCTGCTATCAGCATTACTTCGCCAGTAATCATCGTTTTTTTCTTTTACGCCCGAAGAGGTTTTTTAGTGTTGTTTTTCGTTTATTGAGGTTTGGATCATCGTAATAGTCTTTGGTATTTACATAATCTCTATATCCGTATGTTTGACCATATCCGTATGAATAGCCATAATGATACCCATATCCATACCCATATTTTCCGGAAGACTCATCCATGCCGTTTAAAACAAGGCTTAGATTGGTAAGTGATTTGCTTTCAGCCAGATTGTTGATGTATGAAATAAATGTACGTGGAGAATGATCAGCCCTGGTAATATAGAATGCATAATCAGAATCCTGAAAAGACCTTATGGCATCAGTAACAATGCCTACAGGGGGTGTATCAACAACGATATAATCGTATTGTTTTTTAAGTGCATCAAGCATCTGGTTGTATTTTTTAGTCAGAATGAGTTCTGATGGGTTGGGAGGTATTGGCCCTGAAGAAATGACTTCCAAATTATCAATTTCTGTGCCATGAATACATTCATCGATACTGTGTTTCCCGATCAGAATGGTACTGATTCCTTTATTATTATCAAAACCAAAGGATTTATGTAGCCGTGGTTTTCTGAGGTCAAGATCAAGCAATATTACCTTTTTATTAGCCATGGCCAGGATACCACCAAGGTTGATGGCTATAAATGTTTTCCCTTCACCTGAAACGGTTGATGAAATAGTAATCATGGAGGAACTTTTCTTGTCAACCATGAAGGCCATGTTGGATCTGATATTACGGAATGATTCTGTAAGCACAGATTTTGGATTTTTGTGTATGACCAACTGGGAATGTTCTGTCCTCCCTGAATGCAGTGGAATAGCGCCTATAACAGGGATGTCAGTAAAATTCGATATTTCTTGTACGGTACTGATTTTATTGTAAAACAAGTAACGAACAAGGATGATAAGAAAACCTATAAATGTAGTAATCAGAATTACCATTATAAGGATTCTTTTCCGGGAGGGTTTTATGCGGTATTGAGGAACAGTGGCGCTTTCAAGAATGATATTGTCTGACACATAGCCTGCCTGGCTTATCATGTATTCCGCTTTTTTCTGTATCAACTGATGATAAAAATTCTCGTTGATTGAAAACAGCCTTTCTAACCTGGCTTGTTCAATATCGTTGAAGCTGGAATCGCTGTACGCTTTGGCCTCAAGTTCGCTTATTTTATTTTCATAGTTTTCTTTGCTTTGCTCAAGCTGTGCTAATACCGTATTGATGTAGTCAATGATTTGTTCTTTTTTTGTCTGTATTTGTTTGTCAATGGTTTTGATTTTATAGTTGTCCTCTGTAACATCGTTCAATAGCATGTTTCGTTCGTTATAAAGGTCCATCATGGAATTAAGCATGCTTTTCATAAAATCTTCACTGCGGGTGCCACTGAGCATTGCCATTAGCTCATATACATTAACATCTCTGCCGGAACTGATTTGATTAGAGATGCGTTTCAAGGTACTGAACTCAAATTCAAGGTTTATTAATTCATTTTGAAAATCACTGATCCTGGTAGCAATATTGGGAACGCCTAAGTTCGTCCGGGACAGGTTTTGGGTATTCCCGGACATTAATGGTGGGTTTTGATATGTCAGCCTGTTGTTTTTTTGGAATCTATTTAATTTTTTTTCTGTAGAATCCATTTGATTCATTACTATCCCCAATTGCTTGTCAATGTATTTAATGAT
>JAQIDD010000237.1 GCA_027858215.1 Candidatus Delongbacteria bacterium
TGTCCACGTAATAGGCGGCATTATTGTTCTCTATTGCTGGGCATGAGCCAGAACTGCTTCCGTTATTAACTGTAGCAATAGCAACTTCAGTACTTGTTCCAGGTACGAGAGCAATGTTCAGATCAGTGTAGTTACCTCCAGATGGATTTGGACCTGTTAGTAAAAAAGCAAACGCATCATTAAAACTACAAACATATTCCCTGTACTCCTCGGAAGCAAATATATAATTAAACCTTACCGTGTCGGCCGGGGAATAAAAATCAAATTCTATGACTGCAGCATCGTTGGTGGAACCGGGGGCAGCACCGATAACGTTTTCTAAATCTGCATCCCCTGCTCTACCGTTGTCAGTGGACGTCCACCCGTAACTATTAGGTCCTACTGCATCTGCAATGTCACCGGTTGACATGATAACACCACCATCCATTGGTATTTCGGGAAAACCTGAAGGGAGGGTGGTAAAGGAACCCATTGCCCGGTTAGCACCGGTTGAAGTTATGTTGTAAACCTGTACACCTACCCCAAGTAAAACATCTTCAACCAGTTCAGTAACAGTCGGGGTATCATCCGTATTAAGCTGTGCCCTGGCTGGCATAACCAATAATAGAATGACTAATAATGGTATTAAATATCTTATTTTATTCATAAGAATGGGGTTTTTTAAAACATTTTATAACTTTCCTGGGATGATGTATTGAAATAATATGATAAACTGATTTCGTGTGTGTTGGCACCATTTACCATATTGCTAAGTGCGGAATTTGGCAGATCATAACTGTACCCTACATAAACCTGCATAAATTCAAATCCCACCACAAAAGCAAGTGTGTTTTGTGCCCTATACCAGGCTCCAATACGTGCTTTAAAGGTTTCATTGATGGCATAATCAGTATAAATCCCGGTAGCCAGTTCATTGATTCCATTTTGTGTAGAACCAAGGATGTTTGGCGTAAATGTGAGTTTACTGCCTTCCGGGGTGATTTTTATACCTGCTTGGGAAGCGTATTTAGCATACAGGGTTCCGGTTTCTTCAGTATAACTTTCGTTCGGCTGGTTTACATGAAAAGCGGAAATACCCGCAAATGCGTTAATGTTGCTTTCTTCCCGTGGTTGATAAAACCACATCAAACCAAAACCGGCATCAATGTAATAAATAGATTCATGCATTACGGTTTCGCTGGTTTGGTTGGTAGGCTGAAAACTACCAACTTCATACTGGTCATCAAAAGTCAGTCCGTCTGTATCTAAGAATTTTTGATTGAAACCCCCATATACGGAAGCACTCAGAAAATGACCGCTTTCGCTGAGACGTAAATTGTAGTTTACTGCCAGCATACCTTCAATGTGATTAAAAGCTCCGGCCATATCGTTCATGGCAAAAACGCCTACATCCAATTTACTACCGTCCCCCTGCTTGTACACAGGAGCCATGAACGTAAAGGCTGCGGTTGTATAACCGTTGTCGATACTTGGCATCTGGGTACGGTAATTGAGTTTTGCATTGATGTTGTTATCTGACCCCATAAGGGCAGGATTCAATTTGAGGGGTACGGAATAAGGCTGAGAATGTCTAACATCCTGAGAAAATGCTGCCCAACTGATAATCAAACCGAGAATGACGAAACTTATTTTTTTCATAACGCTAATGTTTTTCTTATTTGTTTTCATTTTTATTGATTTTATTGAGTTATCGGATTAAATTCACAATACCGGATTTATTAAATTTCTCTCCATTAGTAAATTCCCCTTTTGCATGGTAAATGTAAGCTCCGGAAGGCACTTCTTCCCCGGTTCCTTGTACTGTGCCATCCCATCCTTCATGTGGATTCGATGAATGATATAAAAGATCACCGGTTCGGCTCACGATATTCAGTTCAAAATTCTTAGTGCCTTTATAGCGAATGTAGAATACATCATTTCTGCCATCACCGTTTGGTGTAAAAGCCGATGGGATATAAAAACCGGGTGTCCTGACCAACACATATACATCATCATCATTCACACAACCAAACACATCGGTTCCTGTTACGTTAAAAAGTGTTGATGAATCCGGTGTGGCAATAGGATTGTATATCCATGAATTGTTCAGTGAGAATGGGGGAATCCATTCGTATTGTACCCCGCCTGTTGCAACCAGTGGGGTGGATTCTCCACGGGCAATTTCAACGGTATCTTCGCTGTTCGGGCCTGTGGCATTGATGTCTGGTAAAGGATGTACAATCACTTCCACGTCATCCGTTACCGTGTCACAACCTTCATAAGTTGCATGCACTGTATAAGTGGTAGTTAATTCGGGTTTTACAATTGGGTTTGGCTTATAAACATCAGCCATGCCATTTTGAGGTGTCCAGTAATAAGACTGTCCTTCAACCAGTGCTGTTCCAATTTGAATGCTATCTCCATAACATATTTCGACATCTGTGCCTGCATCTGCTACAGCAGGGGGTAACATGGTTACTTCAATGGTATCTGTGGCCTGGCATCCGGTTGCATCATCGATTACCAGCACAATGTAATTGGTAATTTGTGCTTCAGGGCTGGCTACCGGTTGTGCAATGTTCCCCTGGTCAAGTGTGCTTGTGGGGAACCACTGATAGGAATAACCACTGATTTCCTGTGTGCCAATTTGTACACTTCTGTTGGCACAAATTGTTGTGTCCGGACCGGCATCAACAGTGGGGAAGTCATTGATTTCAATATTCTGTGAAATGGTATTTGAACATGTCCCGTCAGTGATACCGAAGGTAACTGTTTTGGTTCCACCTGCTGTGTACATAATGCCTGTTGGATTTTCCGAAGATGAATTAACAGGTACAGCGTTTTCTCCAAAATCCCAACTGAAACTCCAGTTGCTTCCGGTGCTGCCTGTATTCTGGAAATTCACACCTGCATCTCCACATACTGGAGCATTGTGTGTAAAACTCACATCCGGGGTCTGGTTGATGTTGATGCTGTGCATTATGGTATCTGTACAGCCTGTTGTGTTGTTGGTAAGTATCAACGTCACTTCTTTTGTGCCTGCAGTAGCGTAAATTATACCTGTAGGATGTTGGTCTGTACTTGTAGCTGGTGTTGCTCCCTCATCAAAGCTCCATTCATAACTGACATTCACAGAATCTCCAATGTTTGTAAAGTCCACTGGCAATCCTGTGCATTGTGGTGCTGTGCTGGTAAAGTCAGCATGAGGTGTTTCCAGCACCTGTAATGAGTCTTCAGCTGTGTTTGAACAATGAGCATTGCTGATAATGAGGCTAATGTGTTTTTTCCCGCTTGTGGTGTATTGTATGCCTTGCGGATTCTCTGCGTTGGCTGTAGATGGATTGGCTGTTTCTCCAAAATCCCATGAATAATTCCAATCTTCACCTGTACTGCCAGTATTTTGAAAATCAAACGTTCCACTCAAACATAAGGAATCGGAATGCGTAAAACTTACAGCAGGTGTTTGATGTATGGTAAACGTTTTTGTCATGGTATCGGTACAACTTGTTGTGACATTTGTTGTGACAAGTTGTACGGTTTTGGTGCCGGCTGTGCTGTAAACAATGCCAGTTGGATTTTCAACCGTTTCTGTTGCAGGTGTTGCATCAACGCCAAAGTCCCATTCCCAGGTTGTGTTTGTCACGGTGCCTGTATTGGTAAAGTCCACGGGCAATTCTGTACATTGTGGTGCTGTGCTGGTAAAATCAGCAACCGGGGTTTCTTCCACAACGATTGTTTGTGATGCGGAATTGGAGCAGTTTTCACTGCTGATGGAAAAGAGGATGGTTTTTGTCCCACTGGTTGTATAATTGACAGCTTGTGGATTTTCACCAGTGGCTGTAGCAGGTATGGCGCCTGCACCAAAATCCCATGAATATGCCCAGGTGCTGCCACTAAAGCCTGTGTTGGTGAAGTCAAAATCTGCACTGAGGCATGCATCACCCGAATTGGTAAAACTCACATCCGGTGTTTGGTGAATAAGAATGTTTTTTGAAAAATTTGCTGAGCAAGTGGATATCGTATTGGTTATCGTTAAGCTTACATTTTTTGTCCCGGAAGTTGAATATGTTACTCCGGTTGGGTTTTCATTTGGGCTTGTAGCAGGGCTGGCTCCTGCACCAAAATCCCATAAAAACGTGCAATTTGAGGATGAGCCCAGGTTGTTAAAATCCATACCGTAGCTTGTGCATTCAGGGGCAGTACTGCTAAAATCTACATCAGGTGTTTCGCCCACATTGATAACAACACTTAATGATTCAGTGCAGTTCCCATTGGTTATAACCAGCGTGACTGTTTTCGCACCACTGGATGTGTAATATATATCCTGGGGGTTTTCAGCGTTTGAGGTAGCTGGAACAGCACCTGCGCCAAAATCCCATTGATAAGTCCACTCTACACCCGAACTGCCAGTGTTGGTAAAATCAATGGTTTCATTCGCACATACATTCACTGCACTCGCATTGAATGAGGCGGTTGGGTTTTCATAAATCTGGATGCCGATTGTTTTATAAGATATACAACCAGTAACTTCGTCATAAACAGTAAGTTCTACGTTTTTCAGTCCGCTGGTTGAATAGGTAACAGGCACAGGTGATATTGCTGTATCAACAAGAGGGGTTGCACCCGTTCCAAAATCCCATGCATGTATAGTGTTGGAGCCGGTATAACCAGTGCTTAAAAATTGTACCTGTTCACCTGTACATGCAGGTGCTGTTGAAGTGAAATCTGCTTGAACGCTGTCACAATAATGTGGTGTCTGAGCAAACGCAAAGCTGCCTGTAATGCTCAGGATCAAGAGTAATTTTAGTTTTTTCATGCTATGTTTTTTATTTTGATTAGAAATAAATTTTTACATTTTCTTCTTGCAATCTAAAAGTAGATGTGCACACAAAGATAAAGGTTGCATTTTAATTACCAAATATTTTATCGTAAATTTTTTATGGACAGAAATGACATCTATTGTTTTATGTTCATGATGAACCAATTCTCAAATAATTTTTGTTATTTTGCTAAAAATAGCATTAACACTAGTACAATGTTTAAAAGTAATAAAAGAACAGTGGTTTTAATAGGTTTGTTTTTTGTGGTTTTTCCAGTTAAATCTCAAATTTTCAGGCCACCGGATAAGGCAGAATACAGGAAAAAATAAAAGTGAATTTATGAAAATGTGATTATAAAAGATGCTGAATCCGGCAAAAAAAATGAAATACCACGTATTTTATCCTGTGAGTTTGATGGAAATTATCCA
The DNA here is from genome assembly GCA_027858215.1 of Candidatus Delongbacteria bacterium. GTDB lineage: Bacteria > Bacteroidota > Bacteroidia > Bacteroidales > ML635J-15 > JAQIBY01. The sequence continues at coordinate 5,228 of JAQIDD010000237.1, forward strand.
ACGGATATTACCGCATACAAAACAAACTGGCACACGCTTCCACAGTCACAGGGGAATGCAGGGACATGCTGGTGTTTTGCCGCTACATCTTTTTTTGAATCAGAAATATTCCGGTTAAACAATAAGGAAGTGGATTTATCAGAAATGTTTTTTGTGTATTGGGATTATGTTGACAGGGCAGAACACTTTGTGGAAACACGTGGAAAAACTTATTTTAACCAGGGAAGTGAAGCCAATGCTTTAAAACGCATCATGCCTGTGTATGGTTGTGTGCCGGAATCTGCATATCCCGGAAAGCCGGAATACCGGGAATATCATTCCCATTCTGAGATGGTTGAAGAAATGAAAACTTACCTTGACCATGTCAAAGAAGCCAATCAGTGGAATGCTGGACAAGTTCGTGCAGATGTCCGGGCAATTTTGGACAATTATATGGGAGAAATGCCAGACTCATTTAACTATGAAGGGGAGCATTACACTCCCAATAGTTTTTATAAATCCCTGCCATTCAAAGCCGGTGATATGGTAAGTTTCATGTCAACCATGTCGGTTCCGTACAATGAAAAACATGAATTGGTGGAACCGGATAACTGGTGGCACAGTGATGAGTATTACAATGTGTCGCTGAAAGATTTTTATCACACTGTGGAATCGGCTGTAAAGCATGGCTATACCATTTGTATTTGTGGAGATGTAAGTGAACCAGGTTATGACAGCCAGGCAGAGGTTGCAATAGTGCCGGATTTTGATATCCCGCCAGCCCATATTAATGCTTCCAGCAGAGAACTGCGTTTATACAATAAGGGCACAACCGATGATCATTGCATTCACATTGTTGGCTATCAGGAATCCGGTGATGATATGTGGTATCTGATAAAAGACAGTGGTGCCGGAGGTTTCGATGGGCAGCACAAAGGTTACCGTTTTTTCCATGAGGATTACATACGTCTGAAAATGATGAACATTATGTTATACAAAGATGCAGCCCGTGATGTTCTGGATAAAATTATCAAAAAATGATTCCTGTAGAAGACCGACATTCTCCTTATGCCCTGCCTGTACTGGAAACTTTTTATTCAATCCAGGGGGAAGGCTTAAATACAGGTAAGGCTGCATATTTTATACGTATGGGAGGATGTGATATGGGATGCCGGTGGTGTGATTCAAAAGAGGCATGGAACTGGGTGCCGGAATCCTGGACGACTGTAGAGGTACTGGTTGCCGGGATAGTGAAATCAAAAGCAAATTCTGTTGTCGTAACAGGAGGGGAGCCGTTGTTGTATGATTTGGGCTTGTTGACTCAACAATGTCATAAGCATAATTTGAAATTGTACCTGGAAACAAGCGGTGCCCATAAGTTAAGCGGGACATGGGATTGGATATGCCTTTCGCCTAAGCCCCAAAAAGAACCTTTAGCTGAATTTTATAGTTTGGCAAGCGAATTGAAGGTGATAATATATGACAAGCATAAAGATTTTATATGGGCAGAAAAAATGGCGGACAGGGTTAATAAAGATTGTGCATTATTGTTGCAACCCGAGTGGAGCCGTTTCAACGAAACAAAACCCTGGGTTGTGGATTATGTAAAAAAACATCCCAAGTGGCGAGTATCAGTACAAACACATAAATATTTGCGCATACCATGAAAAAAATTGCTGTTCTTAGTTTTATTTTAATATTAGTGACCGGGTTTACCCTGGGACAAAATGCGGAGTTGCATACCGACAACCGCAAAGCAAAAAAATATTTTAAAGATGCACGTGAATTCCTGGCAAACCGGCAGGTTGACCTTGCTGTATCTGCTGCCATCGAAGCAAAAACCGAAGATCCTGATTTTTTGGAAGCCTGGGTTCTTCTTTCAGAAATAGACCAGTTCCAGGCTTATTATGCAAAAATGGAAGATGCAGTTCATGAAGTAATACGCATAGATAAGGAGTTTGATCCGGGGTTTTTCCTGAAAGCTACTGAACTGGCTTACCGGAAAGGAAATTATCATGAAGCAGATAAATACCTGGATGGTTTTGAAGAATACACCCAAAGCGACCTTGAAAGCAATGCCATGTATCAGGATGTGAAAGAACGAGTTGTTTTCTCTGTTCATGCTGTTGACAATCCTGTTGATTATAATCCGGTAAACCTGGGGCCTAATGTCAACACAAAATACGACGATTACTGGCCATCGCTTACAGCGGATGAGTACACACTGGTGACCACAGTGCTTATCCCGGCAGGCAGCAGAAATTATTATTCAGAGGGTTATCAGGAGGATTTGTACGAAACGCATAAAAACAGCGCAGGAGAATGGATGCCCATAAAAAACATGGGAAAAACCATTAATTCACTGAACAATGAGGGCGCACAATGTATTTCTGTAGATGGAAACATGTGCATTTTCACCGGATGTAACCGCAGGGATGGTTATGGCAGTTGTGATCTTTATGCAAGCTATAAAGAAGGCGACAGATGGGGTATTCCTGAAAACCTGGGGCCGGATGTGAATTCAGGAAACTGGGAATCCAATCCGAGCTTGTCGGCTGATGGCAAGTGGTTGTATTATTCCAGCAGCGATAAATCCGGGTATGGGAAAAATGACATCTGGCGCGTGGAAATAAAACCCGGATTGAAATTCGGAAAACCTGAAAATCTCGGGGAAGTGGTAAATTCCGAAGGGGCTGATGGCTCTCCGTTTATCCATCCGGATGGCACAACCTTGTTTTTTGCTTCAGACGGACACACCGGTTTAGGTAGTTTTGATCTGTTTGTCACTAAATTGCAGAAAGACGGAACATGGAGTGTTCCTCAAAACCTGGGATATCCCATCAATACAAACGGGGAAGAAAGAAGCCTGATTGTAAATGCCCGTGGAGACCTGGCAATGATAGCATCCGAACGTGAAGATTCGCATGGCGGCCTTGATATTTATGAGTTTGCTTTACAGGAAAGCATTCAGCCTGATCCTGTTACTTATGTAAAAGGGAAGGTATATGATGCTGAAACCAAAGAGCCGTTAGAAGCTGAATGTCGTTTGTTGGATCCTTCATCCGGTGATTTAGTTGCTATTCAGACAAGCAACCGTGTGGATGGTAAATACCTGGTAGTCCTCCCGGTTGGAAAAGAATACGCTTTCAATGTGGATAAAACGGGATATTTGTTTTATTCGGTAAATTTTTCACTTAAAAACTGGCAAGAATCGGATGGTGCCTATGTTATGGATATTCCCCTTCAGCCCATCAAAGAAGGACAAACGGCTGTGTTGAACAATATTTTCTTTGATTATGACAAATATGAACTCAAAGATGAGTCGTATGCTGAACTTCAGAAGTTGATTGAGTTTATGCATAAAAATCGGGATGTTAGCATTGAACTCAGCGGCCATACCGATAACAAGGGCAGCGCTGAATACAATAAAACCTTATCTGAACAAAGAGCAAAAGCTGTGTACGATTACTTGATTAATAACGGTATTTCTTCTGAACGGTTAACGTATAAGGGTTATGGTTTCAATGAACCTGTGGCAGATAATTCAACAGATGCCGGAAGAGCTAAAAACCGCCGTACCGAGTTTAAAATCATTAAAGTAAATTCAAAAGATTGATTTTCAGGGGATATAGATCGTAGAACTGTGTTGACATGGAACATTCTGAAAAGTTAGGAAAGGAAAAAATACCCCGTTTATTACTCAACATGTCACTGCCTTCCATCATGGGCATGCTTGCAGTTACCTTGTATCATGTGGCAGATACTATATTTGTCGGACGTGGTGTTGGTACCCTGGCAATTGCTGCACTGAGTGTTTCCATGCCTTTTCTTATGAGCATTGCCATTTTTGGTCAGGCTATAAGCATAGGAGGAGCCTCAATTATTTCCAGGGCACTGGGAGCCGGAGACAAAGAAAAAGCAAACCTTACACTGAATAACCTGGTACACACCATTAGCATAATAAACGTAGTGGTCATTATTGTTGCATTTGTTTTTATCCGTCCTGTGCTTATCGTTTTCGGGGCAGGAGAAAGTTATATTGACCTTGCCGTGAATTACACTCAGATAGCATTGATAGGCAGCTTCTTTATGAATTACATACACATTACCATGAATTCAATAAGGGCTGAAGGGAATGCAAAATTTGCCATGCAAATCATGATATTTGGAGCTGTATTAAATCTCATTGTTGATCCCATATTTATTTTTGTTTTTGACTGGGGTATCCGTGGAGCTGCCTTGGCAACAGTGCTATCACAGATGTCAGGTGCTGTGCTGGCAACCGTTTATTTGTTTTCAGGGCGGGGAGCGTTGAGGCTTAGTTTATCAAAGATCATGAAATGGCCACAATTTTCAATTTTGAAAGAGAGTTTTGGTATCGGTTCCGCATCATTTGCAAGACAGGCAGCATCTACGCTGATCGTAATCCTGATTAACAACAGCCTGTTGCATTACGGGGGACCTGTCTATGTGGCTGCTTTTGGTATTGTTTTCCGCCTGCTGATGTTTAATTTTATGCCTTTGATTGGTATAAATCAAGGTTTTATGCCTATAGCCGGGTATAATTATGGAGCAGGAAATTATTCCCGTGTTATGCATGTACTGAGGGCCGGTATCAGGGCAGCTACTGTATTTTCGGTGGTATCTTTTTGCATTTTCTTTTTTCTGAGTCATCAGTTGATCACAGTTTTCACCGAGGATGAAGCCTTGATAGAGATAGCGGAAAAAGCATTGCGTATCATGGTGTTGATGTTGCCGCTCATAGGTTTACAGATCATTGGATCAGGTTTGTTTCAGGCATTGGGCAAAATAGTGCCTGCATTGTTGCTGGGTTTGTCACGTCAGGTGTTGTTCCTCATTCCTTTAGCCTTGATTCTGCCCCGGTTTTGGGGTGCCGAAGGTGTATGGTTTTCTTTTCCTGCTTCAGATTTTCTGGCAGCGTTTATTACGACATTATTATTGTATCGTGAAATAAAAAAGCTTAACAAATGTCAATAGAAGATTATTAATTATCCTCGCTGTTGATGTGTCCCCAATTCTCTCCTGAACGGATACGATTGAGCTGAGTGTGGGTAATCCCAAATTCCCGGGCGATTTTATACAATTTGTTTTTATTCCTTCCCACTTTCTATTTTAATCTGATAACATCAGTTTCAGTTAATTTGGAATTTCTGACAACGCCTTTTTTATAATTCGGGTTGTTTTTATGATGAGCATACATTTCCTCGTGCGTGACCCATTCCAGGTTCTGGCAATGATTGTTGTCCTTCACAAAATCCAGGTGTATTACAAATTTATGGTCTTTTGATGGCCTCTCGCAGAATGCTTCTGCAACAAGTTTATGCATGGTTTTTGTAACCGTTTTTTTTGCAGAGTCTCCTGACTTGAATGCAAACACCTTATATCCTTTGATATAGGATGATTTTAAAATTCTGTATTCTTTTTTGTCCGGATGATAGCGCCTTATGCGACCATAATTTGAAATTTCATAATGTTCAGATTTATTGATTTTGCTAAGCCTAATTTTTTTCCATTTTTCGTTCCAGAAGGAGATATTTACATTGATATTACTCATGATGCAATGGTTTAAGATTAATGTTTCATATCTTATTTATGCGTATATGTTTTTGTGGTAACGTTTTTTATTTTACCAGGCACAGGGTCATAACCCGATGTTCCCCATGGATGGCATTTTGCAAGGCGTTTTAAAGATAACCATCCACCACGAAATGGACCGTGCATGTGTAATGCCTCTACCGCATACCTGGAGCATGTAGGTGTATGTCTGCAAGCGTTTGGTGTCCATGGTGATATGGCATACCTGTAAAACTTAATGATTGCCAACAACATTGCTGTTAACAACTGTTTTAAAATATTCAGCAAACGAATATTGTACATAATTATATTACGGTAAACTTTTGTAAAAGGTTTCAAAGATATGAAATTATTTTTCAGGAACGGATAAAATAAAACCACTGCTATGTACATTGTTAATTTTTAAGCTTGGGTCTTTGCTCAGGTATTTTCTGAGTTTAGTAATGTACACATCCATGCTTCTGGCATTGAAATAATTATCATCACCCCAAATTGTTTTCAGGGCATAATTTCTGTTGAGTACATTGTTTCTGTGTTTATAAAGCAGTAGTAGCAACTCTCCTTCACGCGGGCTTAATTTTTGGA
>JAQIDD010000251.1 GCA_027858215.1 Candidatus Delongbacteria bacterium
TTTTCTGTGCCTGCGGGCAGATTTGCAAAACGGATGTTGCCATCAACGTGTAAAGTCCGAACGGGTGTGGTTGTGCCAATACCAAAAAAACCATCTTTGGTCAGGCGCATGCGCTCAATACCGTTTGAAATAAACTTTACATCGCAGGTATCCAGTGTTCCAAATTTGGCTTTGTGGCAACTGCCGGAAAAATCATTTCCCCCATCTATCCATTGAGCCTGAACTGGTTTTACCAATATGAGGAATAATAATGCCATAAGCAAAAGGCTTACATGCCGGAGTTTACTGTGTGTGTGTGTGTGGCAGCGGGTGTTGGCTGTCTGTCGTGTGCTGGTTTTGTTTGATGTATTTTCATTGTACTGAATTTTTGATATTACCAGTATACAAATATACGAAATGTTTTGTGAAAGGTCTCATTTTTTTGTGATTTGTTTTCATGATTATCCGGGAATACCAGAAAAACTTTTTTTGGCCGGACCAGAAGATAGCAGTTTTGAGTGTGGGTATTTCTAGCATACTTCAACCCCCGCATTATCCATACTTATACTCACACTCCTGTATGGTTCATTCTTTTCCTGAGAAATGATTTATGTTCAATTGGCAAATGCAACTTTTTAGGGAAGATATAAAGCATTGTTGCAATCCGAAACCATGAATTTGGTATTTTAAAATAACATGTGTATTTTTATCATAATTGACCAAAATTTAAACTTATGAAATTGCGACTCATTCTTTCCGACCAGTTAAACACTAACCATTCATGGTTCAACCAACAAAACGACAATGTCCTGTACCTGATGATGGAAATCAGACAGAAATCTGACCACATAAAGCAACACAAACAGAAATTGCTGGGGATATTAGCATCCATGCGCTCTTTTGCCAATGAACTTATAGACAATGGGCATAAACTAAAGTACTTGTATCTCAACGATCCGGACAATGACCACAACATTGGCTGGAACATCCTGAAAATCATGGAGCAAAAAAACATCACTGCATTCGAATACCAGGAGCCGGATCATTACGATACCGATGTTGAGTTGAAACAATTCTGTGACAGCCTTGACATCCCGGCAAAAATGGTTTCTACCGAACATTTTTTGACCGAACGAAACGAGATCACAACATATTTAAAAGGCAGAAAAAACATCAGGATTAGCGCTTACTACAGATACCTGCGAAAAAAACACAACATACTATTGTACGATGACGGCGAGCCTTACGGTGGAAAATGGAGCTACCTGACAGACAATCACAACAGTTTGCGTAAAAATGAGCAGCCACCCGGACATTTGACTTTTCACCATAACCTCACCGACATAGAAAAAACAATTGATGCATCAGGATATGAATGCACCGGAAAATCAAACGCTCATGATTTCAATTGGCCCCTTAATCGCAGTGAAGCTTTGGAGCAACTGGAATACTTTACCAGTAAATTACTCCCTGCTTATGGCAAGTATCAGAACACCATGATAACACAAAGTCAATATCTGTATCATTCGAGGCTTTCATTTGCACTCAATCAAAAAATGATAACCCCGGGCGAGGTCATTGACCAGGTTTGTAAAACCTATGAACAAAAAAACAAGACCATCAGCTTACCACAAATCGAAGCTTTCATCAAAAAAATACTGGGCTTTCGTGAATATATGCGTGGAATATACTGGCAACACATGCCCGAATACCGGCATAAAAACCATTTGTTTGCGGAAAACAAATTACCCGGTTTTTATTATACCGGAAATACTGACATGAATTGCCTGAAACAGGTTATCAATCAAAACCTGGAAACATCATGGCTACATAACATGCAACGCATTGCAGTAGCAGGAAATTTCACATTATTGGCAGGGATTCATCCTGTTGAAGTAGATAACTGGTTTTCCGGGATGTTCATTGATGCCTCAGAATGGATACAATTGCCCAATACGCATGGCTTTAGCCAATTTGCTGACGGCGGTCTTACAGCAACAATTCCGTTCGCTGTTTCAGCTCGTTTTATTAAGAAAAAAAGCAATTATTGCGCATCATGCAAGTACAACCCAAACAAAAAACTAAGCAAAGACGCCTGCCCGTTTAATGCAATGTACTGGCACTTTTACCACCGCAACCGCAAACGGCTGACATGGATACTGCGTACAAAAAACATATATGACACATGGGATGCTATGGAAGCCAAAACCCGGCAGGCATATCTAAAAAAAGCTGATGCCTTTTTAGCATCAATGAATCAGTGAGATATTCAATCTATCTACTATTCCTAATCTTTCCCCTTGAAGCAGATACAATAAGATACCAAATGGTTCACAATGGTCTTTGTTGTTAATTGCATTCTTAATACAGCCAATGTGTGCGTGCTTGCGGCAGGTAGTTAAGGATAATTAGATTACCAATAAGGCCATAATGAAAATCTCGTCCCATTATGAACCATTAGCAATAGTGACTTTTATCTCGTGCCATTAATGGTTTTGTGGGCACCCGCACTGCGAAGAAAGCGTAAAAAATCCCGGCCGCCAGGATCTCGGGATTTTAGATTTCAAGCAACTTGCGGGTCACAAAATCATTTCCGGCACGAGCTTTTGGTTCTTTTGACGGCACAAAAGAACATGGAAAGTATTTTAGCGAAATAGATTACCTACATTAAAATTATTTTTGGGTGAGCCGGCTTTTTAATTGAGTATTTCATCAAAGTATTTCTCCTTCTTTCTTTTCTCCCACAAAAGAAAGAAGGAAAGAAAGTCACCGCCAAACCCATTTTTTCTGTGGGTTCCCCAAAGCATTTCCTGCCGGAATCCCGAGATCTGTTCAGCCGGGATTCCCACTATTTACAAACCCTGGAAATGCTTTGACCCACTACGAAAAAATGGCTAATGCGGTGAACACGCACCCCATGGTTGCAGGGATGATTA
>JAQIDD010000267.1 GCA_027858215.1 Candidatus Delongbacteria bacterium
GTAACTTTGAGACCGTCTTCATACTCAATGGCCCTATCATCTTTTAAGACAACATAATAAAAATTGTAATCTTCACCATCTTCGTTGGTAACTTTATAAATAAAGCCGTTTTTACCTTCTTCAACAATTTCCTCAAAGCCATCCATTGATTTCACAATGTCTTTATAATCAGCCATGTACCCTGCTTTATCAGTGTAAGGGGATTCATCCATCATGGTCAGTTCCATTATCCAGCCATCTTTTTTCAACTCATAATTGTAGGTTTTCACACCATCAAAATCACCCATCATCATGCCTTCATTCACTTCGACACCTTCTGGCACCTCAACTATCAAAGGCACTGACATATCAGTTAAATCAATGGTTACAGACCCTACTTCTTCAGTAGTTTCAGTTGTCTCAGACTTTGTTTTACTTACATTTGCCTGTTCATCTTTGGTGTCGTCTTTTTCTTTGTCACCCCCGCCACCACAGGATGTCATTCCTACGATAAGGAACAATGATACAATAAAGCTTAACATTTTCAAAGTCATAGTAATTTTGTTTTAGTTTGTGTAAATATAGTACATTAATTAATTGTACCCAAATTTTTAATTTTATTTTTACAAAATGAGTATCTCATCATGTTGCAACATGCTTAAATACACCCATCAAATCAATAAAAGCCAAGTTTCCAAAAGCGAAAGTGGTTTGCTGCTGCCTGGCTAAACTGTACAACACTTGCGGATTTTTTGAGGTAAACACAGAAATAAAAAGTTTTCAGGAACAATTTTCCCCATTCAATATAAAATCATTACATTTGCCATCTGAAAAATTGAAAACAATTGAACAATGGCAAAGAAGAAAAAAGATACAACAAATCAGAACCTTGAAAATGTTGAATCAGCATTAAGTAAAGCGGAATTATTCATTGAAAACAACCAAAAGACCATCACTTATGTTGTGCTGGCCATTGTGTTGGTTGTGGTGGGTTATTTTGGCTACAAACGCTATATTTATCAACCCAGGACAGTACAGGCTGTTCAGGAAAGTTTTGTTGCAGAACAATATTTCGCAAAAGATTCATTCAGGCTTGCACTTGAGGGAGATGGTCTCAATTACGGCTTCCTGGATATCATTGACAATTATGGGAACACCCCTTACGGAAATTTGTCAAAATATTATGCCGGGGCATGCTACCTGAACCTGGAAGAATACGAAGCTGCCATAGAATACCTGAAAGATTTCAAATCAGATGACATGATGATTGGAGCCAATGCTCTTGGCCTCATCGGAGATGCTTCCCTGGAAATTGATGACACAAAGAATGCAGTTAAATATTATGATAAAGCCGCAGAACAAGCAAACAATGAGTACCTCTCTCCTGTTTATCTTATGAAAAAAGGACAAACCCTTGAAATACAAGGCAATTATAAAAAAGCGCTGGATGTCTATAATACCATTGAAAAAGAGTGGTATGGAACACGGGAACAACGCAGCATTGAGAAATACCAGGAACGTGCAAAACTTGAGTTGAACGAATAATATTCAAGCGTTTAAAACCTTGTATTAATCAGCCATAAAGGCTTCTATTAATAACGGATAATGAATGTCAATAATAGTTAATCGGTTACTTATGAGAAGTTGGTGTTTTATCAAAACAATGGAAAACGTAATTTATTCGTAACCGATGTTTACCGTTATTAACCCATTTTTTACTGGTTAATTACTTTTATATAAATATCATGTCAACACAAAAACGCAATCTCTCTGACAATCAAATTCGTGGCTACAAGGGAACAAGCAAATGGAAAATTGGCATCCTGACCGCTGAATGGAATCCCGAGGTTACCAATGCATTGCGCGACGCTGCCAGAAAAACCCTTATACAAACAGGTGTAAAAGAAACCAACATTCTCAGCTACTCTGTTCCCGGAAGTTTTGAACTCATAAAAGCAGCTAAATGGATGGCTGAAAAAACTGATGTCGATGCGGTAATTTGCCTTGGATGTATCATTCAAGGCGAAACCAGACATTTCGATTTTGTGGCAGCAGGTGTTACCGATGGTATTCGTGATTTGAATATCAGGTACGATATTCCCGTTATTTTTGGTGTACTGACCACCAACAACCAACAACAAGCCGTTGACCGTGCCGGTGGAAAATATGGTAACAAAGGCGATGAAGCAGCAGCTGCAGCGCTTAAAATGATACAGCTAAACAAAGAATTGACATCAGGATGAGAAAAGTTTTTCCATTCATATTGTTTGGCATGTTATTCTGCTTTCAACCGGGGTTTGCCGCAAAATGGGAAAAAGCAACGGTCATTACAAAACAACAGGATACTTTGTCCGGCGAAATCAAAGCCGGCAAACGTAATTTTAGCACGTTTATCAAATTCAGGGATGATCATAACCAAAAACAGCGCCTCAAACCCGAATACATCCAACAGGTAATCACAAAAAACGAGGTATATGAAGCCATTTATTTCAACAAAGAACTCATCGGGTACAACGTTTGGTGTTTTGGAAAAGTCATTACACAAGGGGACATCAGTATTTTTGATGTCCATTATCCATACAAAAGTTGTGCATGCAAAACGGCAGGCTCTTACCACCACCACTGGGTTTTGAAAGCCCCTGACAAACCTTTATTCATCATTGAACATAACTTCATGTCAGAAAAAATTAATAACATTAATGCCATATTGGACTACTTCGATCATAATCAGGATGTAAAAGATACCTTATTCACATTTGATGGAACCAGGTCAGAATTCAAAAACATCATTGAACACATCAATCAAAAACAACAGGAAAACAACCGTACTTATTCACAAGAACACGATTACCCAACATCAGGAAAACACCACTGAGAATGCATGAGTTTATTTTCAGGTTCATTCAAAAAAATGAAATGCTAACAAAACAAAAACCGGACGAGCCGGATGCAGGAAAATAAAGTTAACAAACTGTTAGCAAATTAGAATAAATCAGAATGAGTACCCATCCGTGTGAAATTAATCCTATTGCCATCTACATTGTATATTAAAATCCAATCTGGTTTAATGTGTGCATCAATAAAACCCACCCAGTTGCCTGAAAGATTAAGAGGTTTGTATTTTGCCGGCAGACTGCCTGATTTTGTAAGTATGTCATAAACATCCTCAAAAGCCTTCATGTCATAACCACGCTTCTTGCAAAGCTTGTAATCTTTTTTAAATTTATTGGTAAAATTAGCTTTATACATCAGGCATTTAATTTGTTGAAAAAATCCTTTTTCCCTTTTGTCTGAACAACATTTCCGTCCTTAACATCCTGCATTGCTTTTGTTGTTTCACCATTTGGGGTTTTGTGTATTTGAACAACATTGTTTAATGATTTCAATAAGTTTACAAGGTTTTTGCCTGCTTTTGTTCTTTCGTTGATATGTACTGTGTATGTTGCCATTTTGCTTAATTTTTACTGCAAATATAACGAAAAAATCAATACAATTGTTTAATTTCTAAACTCCGGATAACTTACAGTAATATTTAACACAAATAA
>JAQIDD010000276.1 GCA_027858215.1 Candidatus Delongbacteria bacterium
TCACATAGCGGAATCTATTCGGTAACCATTACCGATGCAAGTGGCTGTACCAATACCGATGATGTGGATGTTACCGTGAATACAACACCTCCAGAACCTGAAGCTGACATTGATTGCAGTGGAGGAGAAGATAACGGAACCATTGAAGTGACATCCCCACTTGGTGCAGATTATGAATACAGCATTGATGGAACTTATCAGCCAAATCCATTATTCGGGCCTTTAAATAACGGTTCATATTTTGTTTCAGTGAATGATATTACATCAGGATGTACGGCATCTGGCACCAGCATTCTCCTTGATTGCGGTTGTGCAAACTCTACATCACTGACATTAAGTGAAACCTCAGGAACAACCTGTGAAACAGACCCGTTTACGCTGAGTGGAAATACCTTTGGCGGAAGCGCAACAGCAGTTTCCCTAAGCCACGATGGTGACGGCAGTTTTGATTCAGATAGTTTTAGCAGTTCGCCGTTTACATTTACCTATAATCCCGGACCTGCCGATGCCGGTAATACCGTAGTAATAACGGTTACTACAAACAATCCTGATGGATCACCCTGTGTAAGTTCTCAGGAGTTATTTATCCTGAATGTAAAAGCAGCTCCCGACGTCAATGCGGTAAGTAATTCACCGGTATGTGTGGGCAATCAGATAAATTTATCAGAAATCGGAGGAGATGCCATATCCTGGGGATGGGATGGCCCTGACGGATTTACTTCAATCATAAATAACCCAAACATAAATTTTGCAACAACAGCATCCTCCGGAACATATTCAGTTTCGGTTACCGATGGCAACGGCTGTACCAATATGGATAATGTTGATGTACAGGTATATGAAATTCCTGATCCCACGATAGATGATCCGGGTGATTTCTGTGCAAACGATATGCCGGTTGACCTGACAGCAGCTACAACCGGAGGCATCTGGGATGGCAATGGGATTACCGATACCATCAACGGAACTTTTAATCCATCTGTTGCTGGCACTGGTGATCATGTTATTACTTACATAGCAGGAACATCGCCCTGTACGGATTACGATGAAATCACAATTACAGTACACCCCTTGCCTGATGCCACTATTGACAATCCGGGAGCCTTTTGCTTTGAAGACCCACCTGTTGACTTAACAGCAGCAACATCAGGAGGCACATGGAATGGCACCGGTATTACAGATACAGTTGCAGGTACGTTTGATCCTGCCGTTGCAGATATCGGCATCAATACTATTACCTATGTAGTCTCAGACGGAACATGTACGGGTTCTGACGCGATTGATATTATGGTGCATGAATCAGCGGATGCTACCATAGACAGTATCCCTGATTATTATTGTGCTGACAACTTTAATGATACCCTGACAGCAGCAACATCTGGAGGGTATTGGCTTGGTGAAGGCATTGATTCTACAGGCGTGTTTAATCCTTACATTGCTGGTAGTGGTACCCACGAAATCATTTATACCATTCCAGATCCCTGTGGTGATGCTGATACTATTGAAATAACAGTTCATTCACGTGCCAATGCGACCATCATTGATCCTGTGGATACACTATTGGAAACAGATCCCCCAGTTGAACTGCAAACAAGCCAGGCTGGTGGAGAATGGTACGGTACAGGCGTGGACAATACAGGCACATTTACGCCTGAAGATGCCGGAGTTGGTGACCATGAAATTACGTATGCGATAAATCAAACGTGTGGAGATGCAGATACCATAATTATTGTTGTCATTCCCGATCTAGACCTTCTTATCCCGGATGTTTTGACACCCAATGGTGATGACCTTAACGATACCTGGAAAATACAAGGTATATCAGCATTTGAACAGGTTGATGTTTGGGTTTTTACGCGCTGGGGAGACAAAATATTTGAATTCAGTGGTTCAGGTAACAGTTATGCTGACCCGGACAACCAATGGGATGGTACCAGGAATGGAAAAGAGTTGCCCTTTGGAAATTATGTATATATTCTTGAATTAAACAATGAAGAAACATATAAAGGAACCATTACACTCATCAGATAAAAAGGAACTATTATGAAAAAAAGACTGCTATTATTATCTATTATTTTCGGAATTGCCATAAGTGCATTTTCGCAACAATTACCACTGTACAGCCAGTATATGTTTAATCGGTTACTGATAAATCCGGCTGTCACCGGGAGTGATGACAACATCCCTATCAGGCTTACAGCCAGGCAGCAGTGGGTGGGGATAGAAAAAGCCCCATCAACGCAAATACTTAGCGGACACCTGAGATTGAACAATGAAACCATGGGAGTTGGAGGTATGATTTTTGCCGATCGTTTCGGGCCCGAATCCCGCATCGGCATTCAGGCCAACTATGCCTATATTCTCCCCGTTTTCCGGGAAGAGGCAAGTTTGGCTTTTGGCCTTTCGTTCCAGGTTTTCCAATACCAAATGGATTATACAAATTTCGTGTCTTTAGATGATGGCGATCCGGCACTCAATTACGGCCATGAAAATAGTTGGTTGCCAGATACCGACTTTGGATTATACTTGTACAGCGAAGATTATTTCGCGGGTATTTCGGCTAATCAAATGATTGAACTTCCCATGAATATCGGAGGTAAACAAGTGGAAATGAACACCCTTGTCAGGCATTACCACTTGATGGGTGGGTATAAATTTGAAATCAATCGTGAAATTGACGTTGAGCCATCAATATTGGTTAAAGGCACAGAAAAAACACCACTACAACTTGATGTAAATGTCAAAGGCATTTACCAGGATGATTATTGGTTAGCGTTTAGCTACAGAACGGATGGGGATATCATTGCAATGCTGGGCTTAAATTTCAAGGATTTTGTTTTCGGTTTTGCTTATGATTATTCAACTTCCAGGTTATCAAATTATCAAAGTGGTACGTTTGAACTCATGCTTGGTTACGATATTCCGAAACGAGGCCATGGTAGCAGAAGCCTGTTATAATATTAATTAAGAATAATTAAGATATACGAATAGTAAAAATAAAAAATCTATGATTATGAAAACGTTATTACAAAACACAAGAACAGGCATGTTCGGTAGTATTATTTTAGTGATATTACTGATCAGTGGATCAAACAATTATTTGTTAGCACAAAATGTCGGGATAAACACCAACACCCCGGATGAGTCTGCCATGCTGGATGTAGTGGCAACGGATGCAGGAATGCTAATTCCACGCTTAACACAAGCCCAGCGTGATAACATTACATCACCGGCAACGGGCTTGTTAATCTATCAGACGGACAATACCCCTGGCTTTTATTACAACCAGGGAACCCCTGCTGCCCCGGATTGGGTAAGCATCTCTGCGGGTTCTGGAACCGGTGAATGGACAGATGTTGGAGATTATGTTCATCCCGATGAAGACACCTGTCCTCGTGTGTATGAGGAAAATCCGGATTATGGGTTCCGTTATATCGGGCCTGCAGCCAATGGTGGACTTTTTATTAATAATGTACTTGATACTGACCTTACTGGTGTTTACGGACAATGTGCCAACTCCGATTATTTCGGATGGGGTGGCTATTTTAAAGGTGGTTATACCGGCGTACAGGGAATGGTAAAACCCACAGGATCTCAAGACTATAATGGTGTTTTTGGCTACGCTTCAGGAGGCTCTGGTAGCAATTTTGGCGTTTATGCAAAAGCAGACAGTGGTGCTAATAACTATGGCGTGTTCGGTGTGGTTGAAGATACAGTTGGATTTGGGATGTATGCCCTCAATACAGATACCTCAGGAACAGGCTTAATAGCAAGAGGAAACAATGCTTCAGGTGCATACCTTACCGGAGGCTCCGGTATTGCGGCAAATGGAACCACCGTCGGCATTTATGGTACTGCCTCTAATGCCGGAGGAAGTGGTATTTTCGGCAGGGTTGATCTCGCTGATGGTTTTGGTCTAGAAGCCAAAAACGCCAACACTTCAGGTACTGGACTTATTGCCGCTGGTAACAATAAGAATGGGACTTACCTTACAGGTGGCTCAGGAATCGCTGCAAATGGCTCTATAGTAGGTGTATATGGAACTGCTTCTGACGCCGGAGGCAGTGGCATTTTCGGACGAGTGGATATTGCCGATGGTTTTGGGGTAGAAGCCAAAAACGAAGATCCTTTAGGTACTGGACTTATTGCTGTTGGTAACAATATTTCCGGATCCTATCTTACAAATGGGTCAGGGGTTGCTGGTGTTAGTGATAATGTTGGTGTTTATGGTAAAGGCGATGCTACTGGTGCTGCTTCTACTGGGGTATATGGCGTGAGTGAAGCTGGTGACGGCACCGGTGTCTTTGGAATCAATACCCAATTGAATGATGCTGCTGTAGGTGTGTATGGCCAGGTTGGAGATGGATCCGCTTCTGCCTTTGATCCCGCCGCTGTAGTGGGGTATTGTGATATTACACAAGACGGCAACGGTATAGGTGGTTATTTTAGTTCTGAAGGCAGTGCAGGTGTTTTTTCAGAATCCAGAACCGGCACGATTGGCTGGGCTGGATATTTTAGCGGTGATATTAATGCAACAGGGGATGTTGGTGGTGCAACTAAAAGCTTTGTGATTGACAACCCCGAAAATCCCGATGAAGAAGTGCTGAGGCATACTTCTATCGAATCCAATGAAGCGATGGTCATTTACCGGGGTAAAGTACAACTCAACGATGCAGGTAAAGCAAGCGTAGAACTGCCTTCGTATTTCAAAGCCCTCACAAAAGAAGATGAAGCAACAGTACAAATAACCTGCATTGGGCAACCATTCAACATTGGTTATGAATGGAACGGTGATTTTACTTCGTTTACAGCCTATGGCAATGACAACCGCGAAGTTTCATGGATGGTGATGGCCGACAGGGATGATCCTTACATAAAAGAAAACAGAAAACCCGTAATTACCAAAAAAGATGATAACCATGATAAAGGGTATCAACCCGGTTATTACATCCATCCTGAACTTTACGGGCAAACTGTGGAAAAGAGTTATTCTTACCTTTGGTTTAATAAAGGAAGAAAACTGCCACTTGGCCTAAAAGAGACAAAATCACTTAGCCTGAAAGAAACAGGAACCCGTACCTTGAAAAAAGTCAGTAAAGAGACACAGAGGGTAAAACAGGAAACGTCTGACGATACAAAAGCACCAACTATTAAAGAGCGGAAGAAATAGTTTTCATAATTTTTAGTTGTTATAAAAGACCTGCAGGAGTACGTGCAGGTCTTTTTATGTCCAGGGGCTTAATACTTGTATAAGTCCCGAATTTTTCTGACTTTCACAGCCTCAATATTATAAAAAATGAACATTCATTTTATTTCCATTGGCGGTGCGGTTATGCACAACCTGGCCATTGCCCTCAAAAATAAAGGGTACCAGATCAGTGGTTCAGATGATGAAATATTTGAACCCTCAAAATCCCGCTTAAAAGCACACGGTATTTCACCTGATCACCCCGGGTGGGATCCGGATAATATCACTAAAGATTTAGATGCTGTCATCCTTGGAATGCATGCCAGGGAAGATAATCCTGAACTAATACGTGCCATGCAACTGGGCATCAATATCTATTCCTTTCCCGAGTTTCTGTATGAACAAACTAAACACAAAAAAAGATTAGTCATTGCCGGAAGCCATGGCAAAACCACAATAACCAGCATGGTAATGCATGTGTTGAAGAAACAACATATGAATTTTGATTATATGGTGGGGGCTCAGATTGAAGGGTTTGATACCATGGTGGGTTTATCTGACGATACTGATATTGCCATTTTTGAAGGGGATGAATATTTATCCTCACCATTGGATAAAAAACCTAAATTTTTGTGGTATAAGCCCCACGCTGCTGTCATAACCGGTGTTGCCTGGGACCATGCCAATGTGTTCCCAACTGAAAAAACATACATTGATCAATTCAAAACATTCATCAATAGCATCCCTGATGGTGGTAAATTGTTTTTCTATAAAAATGACTGTATCCATAAAACAATTTCATACAGCAATCCGGATATT
>JAQIDD010000322.1 GCA_027858215.1 Candidatus Delongbacteria bacterium
ACATAAAAATAAATAAGAAAAAAATTGAATTTTGATTTGGTAAGGTAATATGTTATTTATAAATTGCTGGGAAAATCAAATCAAATTAAAACCGATATTTATAGGATGAAAAAAATGGCAATTTATGTTTAAAAATGTCGAAAAAGCATGGAATGAATGTCTGAAGATAATCAGCGACAATGTGCCGAAGGTTAATTTCAGAACGTGGTTTGAGCCAATCAAGCCGGTGAAGCTGGAAGATAACGTTTTGACCATTCAGGTTCCAATTACTTTCTTCTATGAGTTTCTTGAGGAACAATACATTGATTTGCTGAAAAAAAGCCTTACTAAAGTCATCGGACCTGGAGTAAAGCTTGAGTATAACGTAGTGATGGGAGACAATGGATTTTCCAAACAACCATATACGGTCAAAATACCAACCAGTGATAAATCCGGTCTGCACAACAAACCAGTTCAGATTCCTGTTGATAAAGACAGAACATCCATAAAAAATCCTTTTGTCATTCCCGGGTTGAAAAAAATGCATGTTGACCCGCAGCTGAATTCTGAAAACTCTTTTGATAATTTTGTCGAAGGTGAGTGCAACCGTTTAGCGCGATCTGCCGGATATGCAGTAGCAGAAAAACCCGGTGGTACAGCGTTTAATCCCTTGTTTATTTATGGTGTTCCCGGGCTTGGTAAAACTCACCTGGCACAAGCCATCGGCATAGAAGTGAAAAACAGATTCCCTGAAAAAACAGTGCTGTATGTTGATGCAAACAAATTTCAAACCCAATATACCGAAGCAACACGAAAAAACAACCGCAATGATTTTGTGCATTTTTATCAGATGATAGATGTGCTTATCGTTGATGATGTTCAATATTTTGCACGAAAAGAAGGTACCCAGGATGTATTTTTCCACATATTCAATCACTTGCATCAGTTGGGAAAACAATTGGTGTTGACCTCAGATAAACCACCGGTTGATATGCAAGGATTGGATGATCGCCTTTTGAGCCGTTTTAAATGGGGGTTGTCAGCCGATTTGCAGGAACCGGATTTCAATACACGCATTTCCATACTTAAGAAAAAATCATACCAGGACGGAATCAATAACTCTGATGAAGTGCTGGAATATATTGCATCGCATATTTCTGAAAACATTCGTGAACTCGAAGGGGCATTGATTTCTTTGCTTGCTCAATCTACACTGAACCGCAAAGAAATTTCGATGGAACTTGCCAAAACCATGATTGACAAACTTGTGACCAACTCAGAGCGCGAGGTGTCAATTGATTACATACAGAAAGTAGTATGCAATTATTTTGGGTTGACTATTGACAAGCTTAATTCAAAAACACGGAAGCGCGAAGTTGTCCAGGCCAGGCAAATTGCCATGTATTTTGCTAAGAACATGACAAAATCATCGCTTGCTATTATTGGTGCCAACATAGGAGGCAAAGATCATGCTACGGTTTTGCATGCCTGTAAAACAGTGAATAACCTCATCGAAACAAACAAAAACTTCAAAGAGTACATCACCGAAATCGATGAAAAACTGAAAATGTAGTTCATCACCTGCCGCTTTTTTGTTTCAAATGTTTAACGATGACCTTTTCCGGCTTTTTATGTATATTGCGCAAAAAATGTAAGTTATGATCTGGGTATTACTAACCATATTATCGGCAACCGGCATTTTTGTGTTTTTTAAGTTGCTTGACAGGTATAAACTCCCCAACCTGAATGCCATTGTTATCAATTATTTTGTGGCAGGCTTGATAGGCATTATAATTAGTCCTAACCGCAACGTAATGCTGAATGTGTTTAATGAAGCCTGGGCACCGGTGGCTGTTCTGATAGGCGTGTTATTTATCCTGATGTTTTTCGTGATCGGATATTCCTCCATTCATTCCGGCATGTCAATCACAACACTGGCAAGCAAAATGTCTGTAGTAATCCCCATTTTGTTTTCGATTATTTATTACAAAGAAGCCTTGCCATACATTAAGGTGGTGGGTATGATATTAGCACTGGGGGGCTTGGTAATGGCTGTGTATAAAAAACAAAAAAACGGGAAATTTAACAAACAGTTTTGGGTACCTCTTGTTTTGTTTGCGGGCATGGGAATAGTTGACTCACTTGTGAAATATGCTCAGGCAGCCTATGTCGGTGATGATTTATCTTCGATGTTTACAAGCCTTTTGTTTAGCATCTCTTTTATTTCAGGATTGATCATCATGTTTTTTAAACCCGGTTATTTTAAATATTTCAGTAACATCCGCCTTATATTGCTGGGAGCAGGGTTGGGGGTAGTTAATTATGGATCAATTTATTTCCTTATCCGTGCCCTGAATTCTGATATTTTTGATAGTTCTGTGATCTTTGGTATCAATATCTTTGGTATTGTCAGCTTGTCGGCATTTATTGGATATGTGTTCTTTAAAGAACGATTGAGTAAACTCAATTGGGCAGGCGTGATCATTTGTTTAATCGCAATTGGAATATTATACATTACTAAATGATTTATGTCAGATGATGTTGATACATATTTGAGTATTAAAAATGCTTCTGAAGGCGAGTTTAAAGATAAAGGCAGCAAATTTCTGGCGTATGCTTACCCGGTTGAAAAGGTATCTGAAATTGAAGAAAAACTTGAACATCTGCGCAAACAACATTACAATGCCAGGCACCATGTGTATGCTTATGTCTTAGGAGCAGACAAAATGCAATTCCGGGCTAATGATGATGGTGAACCTGCTCATTCTTCCGGAGATCCTGTTTTGGGACAGATACGATCGTTTAATGTGACAAATGTGATGGTTGTTGTTGTGCGGTATTTCGGTGGTACAAAACTGGGTATCCCCGGATTGATCAATGCCTATAAAACGGCAGCTCACCAGGCACTCAGCAATTCTAAAATCATTAAATTAACACGCCGAAAATACCTGCGGATTAAGTTTGATTATGCGGTGATGGATCATGTTAACCGCTTGATTCACGAACAAAACCTTGAAGTAAGTGAACGTGAATTTACAACGGATTGTAAAATGAAAATAGGGGTGAGGTTGAAACGTGCTGATGATTTAATTGACCGCTTGAATCAGTCCCCTGATGTAAATATCATTGAGTATTTATGAGAAAAGCGTTAGCATATCTTATTTTGAAACTAGGAGGCTGGAAAAAAACCGATCATTATCCTGTAATTTCTAAA
>JAQIDD010000352.1 GCA_027858215.1 Candidatus Delongbacteria bacterium
GATATAGGAGAAAACACAATAATTGCGGCAAATGCGTTGGTGCTGAGCAACGCTAAACTTGAACCCAACAGTGTTTATGCCGGCGTTCCCGCAAAAAAAATCAAAGACATTGAGCCAGAACAAAGCAAGGATATGAATGAGCGCATCGCCAGGGATTACCTTATGTATGCAGGATGGTACAAAGAGGAAGGTAGTTTTTAAGGGGCCTTCTAATAATTCTTTTCTTTCAAGAAACAAATTTGATGAATAAGATGCAAGGCACAAATTTTCATTGTCTATGAAAAACGCTGAAAATCTTGATGCGAAAGAATTAATAGAAGTCCCCTTAAGACAGTGAATAATGTAAAAAATTGATTTTATGATTCACTTAATTTCTCAAACCACTTTCGGATTTGAGGTATTCATTCCGCCGGTTACAAATATGAATTTATTTTTGAAATCAGCTGCCTGGTGCTCTCCAGTTCAGGACAAAATTTAATATCAGCCTTATTGTACCTGGCAATTCTGTTTTCATATAAACCGTATATAAAACTTCTCCTGTCCTTGTTGTTCATGTTTTTTAACAGCGGCCGTTCTTCATTATCTTCAGTCAACCGCTTTTTAATTATGTCAATGCTGGTATCCACAAATACCAATACACCATATTCCTGCAAGGTAAATAAATTTTGTTCAGATTCCAGTATACCGCCACCGCACGCCATGACAAATGCATCATTTTTTTTCGATGCATGCACAAGCTGGCGGGATTCTATTTTCCGGAACGCTTTTTCGCCATCATCGGCAAAAATACGGGCGATACTTTTTCCGCAAAACCGCTCAATTTCATTATCCAGGTCAATATACGGCAGGTTTAGTTTTGCTGCAAGCTTTTTGGCGAGGGTGCTTTTCCCGGCTCCCATAAAACCTGTGAGGTAGATTTTCATCAGAGCTTGAGTTTCATTTGGTCCTCAGATTTATCTTCCGGGTTGTCCGCATCACTGTTTTCTGTAGCATCATCCGTTTCTTCTGCCTCTTCCGGTGTTTTATCCAAAGGCTCTGTGAATTCTACAGATTTGGTTTCAAAGGTTGTCAACCGTTTCCCCCTGGCTTTATGGCTTTTTACTGTAATGAACTCCTCTGCATCTATAAGTTCATCATCCTTGTCTTTGTGTTTTCCGCCATATTGTATTTTTACTTGTGGAAATGCATCATCACACAAAGCAATAAGTTTAGAACCGTCCTCTTCATTAATGATGTTTTGTGCCGTACTGATATCCTCTGCCTGGAAACGTTTAAGGTAATAATACCCCTGGCTGTTGTCGTAATGGATAGCGGTATATACTTTTTCAGGGGCATATTTTTCCACCCGCATCACTTCAGGTTCAAAATGGTTGGTCAGGTCAAAATTGGTAAGCCTGTATTTTCCATTTTTAAGGAAAACTATGATTTTATCATCGCCTGAAAACTCACCAAGGTATTCTCCACGCTGATCCACATTGAGCCGTAAAATATCCCAGTCAAAATATATTTTTCTTCCGCCAAGGGTGGATACCCCTTTTTGTTTCATGGTAATTTTATGGATATCATGTTTTGTCAGGATGTTTCCTTTGGTTTGTTTTCCTTTAATAGCAATCTCCTGGAAATCAAATTCAAGGATGTGTTTACGTAATTTTGGTTTTGGTTTCAGATACACTTTTATCACTTCAGCTTCTCCGTTCGGATTGGCACTAAAATACAAAACTTTAGACTGTTCTGTTCCCTGGGTCAGGTCATAAGTTTTATCCCTGGTTACACTGGTTACCGGGAAACGTTTGATGTAGCTCACACCAGTTTTACCATCCCTGTAAACAACATTATAAATTGTACGTTCATCGTTACGCTTAAACCGTGCTATATGGATGACATTTTTCCCAATGAAAGCTTTTTCAGACACTTTTGTCACCACATATTTCCCGTTTTTCATGAACACGATGATTTCATCAATGTCTGAGCATTCACATACGTATTCTTCCTTTTTCAAGGCTGTGCCTACAAAACCTTCTTTATAATCAGCGTATAATTTCTGATTGGCAACTACGACTTTCTGAGCCTGGATGTTATCAAAACTGCGTATTTCGGTTTTGCGCTCCCGGCCTTCTCCATATTTCTTTTTAATATTACGGTAATAGTTTATGGAATAATCGATGATGTTATCAATGTCATGTTTTACCGCTTTGATTTCATCCTTTATGTTGAGGATGTTTTTTTCAGCTTTATCGGTATTGTATTTAATGATACGTTTCATTCTGATTTCCAGGAGTTTCAAAAGGTCATCCTCCGTAATCTTTCTAACAAACGTATCCTCAATTTCGCTGCTTCGTTTTTTGATGTGATTCAGCGCTTCTTTGGTTGTTTTAGCTGATTCATAGGGTTTGTCTTTGTATATCCGTTCTTCAATAAACCAACGTTCGAGGCTGGCCATAAACAATGCTTCCTGCAATTCGTCAAGCCTGATTTGCAATTCCTGTTTCAACAAATGAACGGTATTTTGTACCGACAGCTGAAGGATTTCGCTCACGCACATGAACCTTGGACTATCATCGTCAATAACACAAGCATTGGGCGATACGCTCACTTCGCAGTTTGTAAAAGCATACAATGCATCGATGGTTTTATCAGAAGATATGCCTGAGGGTGTTTGAATCAGTATTTCAACTTTATCTGAGGTATTATCATCGATTTTCTTTATTTTAATTTTGCCTCTGTCATTGGCTGAGATAATGGAATCAATTACCGAGCTGGTGGTTTCCCCGTAAGGAATTTCAGTGATTTTTAATTCCCGGTTTGATAGTTTTTCAATTTTAGACCTGACTCTGACCCTGCCACCACGTTTGCCATCGTTGTATTTAGAAAAATCAGCCATTCCCCCGGACTGAAAATCCGGGAAAATCTGGATGTTTTGTTTTCCTTTGAGTGTGTCAATACAGGCATCGATCAATTCGTGAAAGTTATGTGGCAGTATCTTGGTGGATAAGCCAACGGCGATGCCTTCAACATCCAGGATAAGCAGCAACGGAAATTTAACGGGCAGGGTAACGGGTTGCATATTACGCCCGTCATACGAAGGTTTCCAGTTTGTGGTTTTGGGATTAAAAACCACTTCATTGGCAAATTTTGTCAATCGTGCTTCAATATAGCGTGGCGCTGCTGCGGTATCACCTGTAAGCGTATTGCCCCAGTTTCCCTGGGCATCTATCAACAGATTTTTCTGGCCTATCTGAACAAGCGCATTTCCAATGGAAGCATCTCCGTGTGGATGATATTTCATGGTATGGCCTATGATATTGGCCACTTTGTTGTACCTGCCGTCATCAAGCTCTTTCATGGAGTGCAAAATGCGCCGCTGAACAGGTTTTAACCCATCATAAACATGGGGAATGGCACGTTCAAGAATCACATAGGAAGCATAATCAAGAAACCAATTTTGGTATTGACCCGTAAGTTTTGTTACCTTCTCTTCGTATTGATACCCTTCCTGCGTTTTGTTTACTTGATCCTTATCCATGTTATAACAATTTGCGTTCAATCCTGTCTGTCGCCAGGCAAGCTTACAATATTAAATTTATTTAATTTAATTTTATTATCATTGAACAGTCTCTATTTCAGTATAATGACGATTGATGTTCAATATAATTTTAGGAACGGTAGTGAACTAAAATTATAAAAGTGAACACATATCGGTATTAATCTGTAATTTCTTCGTAACTTCTCAAATTTTCAACAATAAAATCCTGCCTGTCTGGCGAATTTTTTCCCATATAAAACCTAAGCATTTCTTTAACCTTGTCCTGTTTTGTCAGTTTGACCTGTTCCAATTTGAGGCCATCGGTGATAAAATATTTGAATTCATCGGGCGAAATTTCCCCTAAGCCTTTAAACCGTGTAACTTCCGGTTTATCTTTTAATTTACGTACTGCTTTATCCTTTTCCTCTTCTGTATAAGCATACAAGGTTTCTTTTTTATTTCTGACACGAAACAAAGGCGTTTGCAAAATATACAGATTTCCATTTTTGATGAGATCAGGGAAAAATTGGAGGAAAAAAGTAATCAGCAACAAACGGATATGCATGCCATCCACATCTGCATCAGTGGCTATGATAACGTTCCGGTACCTTAAATTTTCGATGCCTTCTTCAATATTCAAAGCTGCCTGCAACAAGTTAAATTCCTCGTTTTCATAAACCAGGGCTTTTGTTTTACCAAAGCTGTTCATTGGTTTTCCTTTGAGCGAAAACACAGCCTGTGTATTGACATTCCGGGCTTTTGTAATTGAACCGCTTGCCGAGTCTCCCTCTGTGATAAAAATAGAGCTTTCGAGGCGTTTTTCATGGTTTGTGTTGAGATGAACACGGCAATCCCTCAGTTTTTTATTGTGTAAACTAACTTTTTTAGCCCTTTCCCTGGCTACTTTTTGAATCCCGCTTATGGCCTTGCGTTCCCTTTCATTGCTCTGGATTTTTTTCAGCAATGTTTCAGCGGTTTCAGGATGTTTGTGCAGGTAATCATCCAACTTGTGCTTAATAAAATCATTGACATACGTACGTATCGTAGGCCCTTTAGGCCCCATATCCTTACATCCGAGTTTTGTTTTGGTCTGCGATTCAAACACAGGGTCTTCTACTTTCAGGCTAATGGCAGATACGATGGATGTTCGAACATCAGAGCCCTCAAAACCTTTTTGATAAAACTCTTTGATGGTACGTGCAATGCTCTCTTTGAAAGCAGTCAAATGCGTACCTCCCTGTGGGGTATATTGCCCGTTGACAAAAGCATAATACTCTTCGCCGTATTTGGGAGCATGTGTAAGCGCAATTTCAATATCCCCGTTAGACAAATGGATAATGGGATAAAGCGGCTCCTGGTTCATTTTATTTTCAAGCAAATCACACAACCCATGGCGGCTAAAAAATTTTTTACCGTTAAGTTCAATGGTAAGCCCCGAATTCAGGAACACATAATTGCGCAACTGTTCAGCGATGTATTCTGTCTGATAATTATAATCGCCAAAGACTGCTTTATCGGGACAAAATTCTACTAATGTGCCATTGCGTTGGTTGGTACTTATCAAATCAGTTTCATCTTTGAGAAACCCTTGTTCAAAAAGCACCTGTTTGCTTTGGCCTTCTCTGAAAGCGGATATTTTAAATTTTTCCGAAAGGGCGTTGACAGCTTTTATTCCAACACCATTCAATCCAACGGCTTTTTTAAAAACCTTTGAATCATATTTAGCCCCGGTATTCATTTTGGAGGCTACATCCACCAGTTTCCCCAGCGGAATTCCGCGCCCGTAATCACGCACACTGAGGTTCCCATCCTTAAGCTGCACCTCAATTTTCCTGCCAAACCCCATGACAAACTCATCCACAGAATTATCAATGACTTCTTTCAGCAAGATATAAATCCCATCATCATACGAACTGCCGGTACCAAGTTTGCCAATATACATGCCCGGACGTTTCCGGATATGTTCACGCCATTCCAGGGTTTTAATGCTGTCTTCTGTGTATTTTGCATTCATAGCCAATAATCCAATATTGACACAAAAATACAGAATAAACAAGCACATTGTTAGTGTTCGCCCGAAAGGTTATCAACATTTTGGGGTTGAAATAACAAAAATGCAACATGATTTTGTATTAACTCAATTCCGCAAGCATTTTACTACTGCATTTAATAGCAATACAGTTTTTTTCATAGTGCGAAATTTTTAATTATGAAATATTTTATATGTTAAAGTCTTATCATTTAAATAAATGTTTAGGATATATAATCCTACAGGAAG
The DNA here is from genome assembly GCA_027858215.1 of Candidatus Delongbacteria bacterium. Classification (GTDB taxonomy): domain Bacteria; phylum Bacteroidota; class Bacteroidia; order Bacteroidales; family ML635J-15; genus JAQIBY01. The sequence continues at coordinate 5,802 of JAQIDD010000352.1, forward strand.
TCCTTTCAGGCTTATTTTATTTCTGTCCGATGAGTATGTTTTTATTTTTTCCCCTGAAGTATCATATAGGACTATTTCTTGAATGTTTATATTATCCCCCATTTTCTTAATATAAAGATAATTTTCTGAAGGATTCGGGAAAATTTGTAAATCTTTTGATTTATGTTTTTCAATAATATAAAAATCAAATGCTCCTACAGTACCTGGTTGTGCAAATGAATATAAATTGCTTTCATAAAAAAAATTAGCCATTTCCAATGCGTTACCTGTAGATTGGTTTGTACATTCCAATGTATAAACTAGCGGCATATAAATATTATTGCCTAATATGGTAACATTATGAGCGTTTGCCATACTGTCAAGTAATGCAACATCATTTTCATGTAAAATTTTAACATAGAACAATCTTGAAATACCTATAGTGTCTCCATTTGTTGTATAAAATGGTCCAATATAATTGATATAAGGATTATTTTCTAAAGCTGATTCGTCAATGCTATCCTGGCTTTCAATGATAGCATATTGTTTCTCAGTTAATGTGCTGTCATATACGTTTATTATGTTTAATGTATTTGTCTGGGTAAAATAAATAACCGATAAATTGGTGTTATCTAAAGCATCAATTAATTCACTTTCACTCGTGATTGTGCTATCCACCACAATAAACTTTTTCTT
>JAQIDD010000034.1 GCA_027858215.1 Candidatus Delongbacteria bacterium
GACCACTGCCTAACCACTCGGCCAAGGTACCGTTTCGTTAGGAACGACAAAATTAAATAATCTTTTGTTCTTTACCAAGAAATTTCGCTCCCAGTTCACGCAGGCATTTTTTGCACAGGCAATCTTTCCACAACAGCGCCATGTTGCATTGTAGCGATGCAGGAATATGATAGTTGTTACACCAACATTGCTTATCCCCTGAACAGATGAATGTGTTTCCACAGCGCGGGCAGCGTTTTTCCTTGTTGTTAGTCTTCGATGGTGACACTTACCGAGCGAATTTGTCCCCCCATGGGTGGATTAATTTTTGATATCTTCAGTTTTATGTTGTCTATGCCATCAAAATTTTCATACAGACGATCAATAATGCGTCTGCCAATGTGTTCCAACAGATGGGATTTTTTATTTTCAATATCATCTTTGATGATGGCATATACCTTCTGATAATTTAAGGCATCTTCGATGTTATCACTCTTTTCAGCTTTTGTTGTATCTGTACTTATACCGATGTCCAGTAGAAACCTGTTGCCAACGTAACGTTCTTCTTTGTAATGCCCGTGGTAGGCATAAAATTCCATCCCTTCAATTTCTATAAGACCCATGTAATTAATTTTTTGCTAATTTAATACCCTTTATTTTCTTTACAAGGATTATTCCCCTTATTTTTGCCTCATTGAAAAACATCGTAATTATGAAGGAATCAGAAAACACATCAACAAACTTTATCAAACAAATCATTGATTCAGATATCGAAAGTGGTAAGCATGAAACAACTTACACACGCTTTCCTCCTGAACCCAATGGTTTTTTGCACATCGGCCATGCCAAAGCCATTTGTTTGAATTTTGGTATCAAAGCATCATACAACGGAAAATGTAACCTCCGGTTTGATGATACCAACCCGGTAAAAGAGGAAGATACGTATGTGGAAAGCATTAAAAAGGATGTGGCTTGGCTGGGATTTGAGTGGAATAACTTGTGTTATGCTTCCGATTATTTCGACCAGTTGTACCAATGGGCGGAAATGTTGATCCAAAAAGGCAAGGCTTATGTGGATGAACAATCCGGAGAAGACATTTCAAAACAACGGACAACACCACAGGAGCCCGGTATAGAATCCCCTTACCGGAATCGTCCGCAGGAAGAAAGTTTACGCTTGTTCAGGGAAATGAAAGAGGGGAAACATAAAGATGGGAGTATGGTATTGCGTGCTAAAATTGATATGACATCTCCCAACATGCACCTTCGTGATCCAATCATGTACCGAATATTGAAAAAATCGCATCACCGTACAGGCAATAAATGGAAGATTTATCCGAATTACGATTTTGCTCACGGCCAGTCCGATTACATCGAAGGTATTACACACTCATTGTGTACACTGGAATTTGAAGTACACAGGCCTTTGTATGATTGGTTTCTTGACCAAATTGCCGACCCCGGAAAAACACGCCCCCGCCAGATTGAATTTGCCCGCCTGAATTTGACATACACCATCATGAGCAAACGTAAATTGCTTGAACTTGTTGAAGGGAAATATGTGAACGGATGGGATGACCCTCGCATACCAACGATTTCAGGACTACGGCGCCGGGGATATACACCGGCATCCATCAGGTTGTTTTCTGACCGGGTCGGCATAGCCAAACGTGAAAATACCATTGATGTGGGATTGCTGGAATGGGCTGTACGTGAAGACCTTAATAAAATTTCACAACGACGCCTTGCTGTTATGGATCCTTTGAAAGTCGTTATTACCAATTATCCGGAAAATAAATCCGAAGAACTCGAAGCCATCAACAACCCTGAAGACCTGTCTGCAGGTAAACGAACAATGCCTTTCAGCAGAGAACTTTACATCGAACAAAAAGACTTCATGATGGATCCGCCCAGGAAATTTTATCGCCTGGGGCCCGGCCGTGAAGTACGATTAAGGTATGGGTATTTTATTACATGCAATGATGTAATTCAGGATGAAAACGGTAATGTGAAAGAATTGCATTGTACCTATGACCCTGAAACAAAAGGGGGAAAATCACCTGACGGCAGAAAAGTAAAAGGAACCATTCACTGGGTGAGTAAACCCCATGCTGTACCTGTTGAAATCAGACTTTACGACAGATTGTTTAGTGTTGAAAATCCTTCTGATGTGCCTGAAGGTGGTGATTTTAAAGATAATATCAATCCGGATTCTCTGGTTGTAAATACAGCTCTTGCTGAGCCTTCTGTAAAAAAAATCCCCCCGGAAACGCATATTCAATTTGAACGTAACGGTTATTTTTATGTTGATCCGGATACAACGGATGATAACATGGTGATTAACGAAACTGTGCCCCTCAGGGATTCATGGTCAAAAAAATCAAAAAAGAAATGATATGAAAAAGATAGCGCTTTTCCCCGGTTCTTTCGATCCCTTTACGGTTGGGCATGAGTCCATTGTGAATAGGGCATTGCCTTTGTTTGATGAACTGGTCATCGGCATTGGTGTTAATCAGGATAAACATAAACTGTTCCCCCTGGATAAAAGGGTGGAATGGATTAAAGCGTTATTTAAGCATGAGCAAAAACTCAGTGTGCAGGTATTTGAAGGCCTGACGGTGGATTTTTGCAAAAAGATAAATGCGGAGTATGTATTGAGAGGACTTCGTACATCCGCAGATTTTGAATATGAGCGTGCCATCGGTCAAACCAACAAAGTGCTGGATGAAGGCATCGAAACGGTGTTTTTGCTCACACGGCCTGAACATACGTTTATTTCCAGTTCCATTGTGAAAGATGTGTTTAAAAACGGTGGCGATATCTCAAAATTTATCCCTGAAGGCATAAAAATAGATGTTTGAATTGTTTGTGATGGTGTTAAAGCTTTTTCGCTCCACGAAGTTGAAAACCCGGCATTATGAATAAAACAATACCTAAGCGGATCAGCCGGTTTATTCATGAACATCATGTGTTGACCCTGGCCACAAGTTACGATGATTTGCCTTATTGTGCTAATTGTTTTTATGTCTGGCTTGACGAAGAGAAAGCATTTGTGTTTACATCGGATACGGATACGCACCACATTGCCGATGTGCAGAAGAATGATTTTGTTGCCGGATCTGTTGTGCTTGAAACACGGCATGTAGGAAAAATACGCGGACTCCAGATACAGGGAACCCTTGAAAAAGCAGAAGGAAGCCTTTACAATACCTGCCGCAAGGCTTACCTTAAAGCATTTCCTTATGCCATTCTTAAAAAAACAGAATTGTGGATACTCAGGGTTAGTTTTTTTAAATTGACTGACAACCGGCTGGGTTTTGGTACAAAACTAATATGGGGACATACGGATGCACATTGATATTCACAACATATGGCCGCAATACCAACTCATTGATTCAGGAAACAGCAAAAAATTGGAACAATTCGGGAAACACATATTGATCCGGCCTGAACCACATGCTTTACATAAACCCGCTTTGTCAGAAAAACAATGGAATGAATTAGCCCATGCTGCTTTTATACAGAAGTCAAAAGCAACTGGGCACTGGAAAAAATTTGTTCCTATGCAGGACATGTGGGATGTGCAGTGTGATGTAAACAAGCATCGGTTGAACCTTGAATTGCGTTTGAGCGGATTTAAACATGTCGGTGTTTTTCCTGAACAATTTTTAAACTGGTCCTTTGTATCCGGAATGTCAGCAGAATTTGAAGGAAAACCTGAATTGTTAAATCTTTTTGCATATACGGGGGTAATGTCACTTATAGCAGCACGTTCAGGGTTTTCTGTTACCCATGTGGAGGCCCTGAAGCAATTGAATCAGTGGGGAAAGAAAATGATGCAGGACAACAACCTGGATGGCATCCGCTGGATTACAGACGATGCCATGAAATTTGTGGAAAAAGAAATCCGCCGCAAGCGGAACTATGATGTTGTGGTAATGGATCCCCCTGCTTTTGGACATGCCCCCGGTACCAAAACATGGAAACTGAAACGCGATTTTTTGCCCCTGGTTGAAAAAATCAATAAAATCATGAAACCCAGGGGTTTTCTTATCATTAGCCTGTATGCACAAGATATGGATGTTGATGATTACATTATGGCCATTTGCAGGAATTATGGGTTTTCCTTGCTTTTTGTTGAAAACATCAAGGGTGTTTCCCAATATAATACTATGGTTGATCACGGATATATTGTGCGTTTGCGGAAAAAATGAGATTTTACATTTATAAAAAGGAAGTTTGTATTTAATTTTTAAAAATCTGTATTAATCGGTTAAATATGAATTGACAAACAAATTGAATATTTCAATTTTAATTTCTGTATGCATAAATTCAGGAATATGACCGTTTGAACATAAAATAAACCCAATCCCGTTTTAACGATAATTTATACTTTCCCTGCCTGTAGTTTTGTTATTTTTGCCCCCGCATGTCTGAAAAATTGGGTATCCTATATCGTGAACATCCGGCTGTTGATGCCATACTGCAGCATTGCCGGGGAAAAAACAAGCCTTTGACACTAAAAGGCCTGGTGGGCTCTGCTTTTTCCATACTTTTCCATACTGCATGGCAATCGAAAAAAAGCACCCATCTAATCATTATGCATGATAAAGAAAAGGCTGCCTACATTTTCAATGATCTTCAAAAACTGACAAACTATGATGATCATATCCAGTTTTATCCTTCAGCATACAAGCGTTCAGTTGAGTATAATCAGACAGACAAAGTCAATATTGTGCTGAAAACCGAAGTGCTCAACCGTATAGGTTCAACCCGCAAGCCGTATGTGTTGGTTTCTTATCCGGAGGCATTGATTGAATCGGTAATAGCCCGCAAATCCCTCAAAGAGCAGACCCTGATCATTAAAAAAGGAGATGAGCTATCGGTAAGTTTTGTTGAGGAAATGCTGGAAATAAACGGGTTTAAAAAAGAAGAATTTGTGTATGAACCTGGTGATTATGCTATTCGTGGTGGGATCGTGGATGTGTTTAGTTTTTCAAATGATCTGGCTTACAGGATTGAGTTTTTTGGTGATGAAATTGAAAGCATACGCAGTTTTGATCCCCAGACACAAATATCAGTCAAAAAACTGAATAAAATTGCGGTTGTCTCCAATATCCATGAAAAATCGGAAGAAAACCCAAAAGTCCCTTTTCTTGATTTTTTAACGGATTCGGCTTCCCTCTGGATTGAAGATAAGGATTATGTTTTTCAGCGTTTTGATGATATCTACAACAAAGCAAAAAAACGTTTTCAGGCAGGTATTAACCCGGATATTGATGAAACACCGATGATGGATCCCGAACAAAACCTTACCCATCCTGATAAAATAAAATCAAACATTGAGACATTCCCTCTTATTCTGTTGGGGCAGCAACAGGGCGTTAAGGAAGAAACCGTGTTGAATTTCCATACAGTGTCACAACCGGTGTTTCAAAAAAACTTTGACCGGCTCACAGAAGATTTTCAGAATAAACACGAAGCTGGATATACATGTTACGTATTGTCTGATAATGAAAAACAAATACAACGCTTGCGTGATATATTTAGCGACAAGGGCGAAGACATCCGGTTTGAATCTGTTTTTTATGCTTTGCATGAAGGCTTTATTGATCATACACTAAAAACATGCGTTTATACTGATCATCAGATATTTGAGCGTTATCACAAATATCACCTGAAAAGCAGGGTTATGCGCAAAGATGCATTTACCCTGAAAGAGCTTAATAGCCTTAACCCTGGTGATTATGTGGTGCATGTAGATAACGGAGTGGGTAAATTTGCAGGCTTACAGAAAATTGAGAACAACGGCAAACAACAGGAAGTCATACGCCTTGAATACGCTGACGGCGACATGCTTTTTGTGAATATTCATTCCTTGCACCGCATTTCAAAATTCCGTAATCAGGACGGTGAAACGCCTACCATTCACCGGCTTGGATCAGGGCACTGGCAACGCATCAAAAACAAAACAAAGAAAAAGGTAAAAGACATTGCACGTGATCTGATACTGCTTTATGCCACGCGTCAGGATGCCAGTGGCTTTGCCTTTTCCGGCGACAATTATTTGCAACACGAATTGGAATCTTCTTTTATTTACGAAGATACGCCTGATCAATATGAAGCTACACGCCTGGTAAAACAGGATATGGAAAAACCCGTACCCATGGACAGGCTGGTTTGTGGGGATGTTGGTTTCGGAAAAACTGAAGTTGGTATCCGCGCTGCGTTTAAAGCCGTCAATGACAACAAACAGGTTGCTGTTCTGGTGCCAACTACCATTCTGGCCTTTCAGCATCATCAAACCTTCTCGGAGCGACTCGAAAACATGCCGGTAAATGTGGATTACATCAGCAGGCTCAAAACATCTTCTGAAATTAAAAAAAGCCTGAAAGATTTAAAGGAAGGCCGTACGGATATCATCATCGGGACACACAGGCTGGTAGGTAAAGATGTGGATTTCAAAGACCTTGGGTTGCTCATTGTTGACGAGGAACAAAAATTTGGCGTCACAACCAAAGAAAAACTCAAAAAATTACGTCTGAATGTGGATACATTAACCCTGACAGCCACGCCGATACCCCGTACCATGCAATTTTCACTTATGGGGGCGAGGGACCTGTCTGTGATTAATACACCACCAGCCAACAGGCATCCCATAATCACGGAGTTGCATACTTTTAACAAAGAGATTATCCGGGAAGCCATCATGTACGAGGTGCAACGGAATGGACAGGTCTTTTTTATCCACAACAGAATTCAGAACATCAGGGAAGTAGAAGCTATGATAGAACGTGTCTGTCCTGAAGTCCAAAGCAAAATAGCTCACGGGCAGATGGAAGGAAAAAAGCTGGAACGCATCATGCTCGAATACATTCGGGGTGATTTTGATGTGATGATTTCCACAGCTATCATAGAAAACGGGCTGGATATTCCCAATGCAAATACCATCATCATCAATAATGCAAACCAATTTGGATTGAGTGATTTACACCAGCTTAGAGGCAGGGTGGGACGTTCCAATAAAAAAGCGTTTTGTTATTTAATTGCTCCTCCTGTTACGCATATAACCCCCGATGCCAGACGCAGGCTTAAAGCCATAGAAAATTTTACCGAGCTGGGCAGTGGATTTTATATCGCATTGCAGGATCTGGATATACGTGGCGCCGGGAATCTGTTAGGGGGTGAACAATCTGGTTATATCAGCGATATGGGATATGAAACCTATCAGAAAGTGTTAAAAGAAGCAGTACAGGAACTCAAAGAAGAAGAATTTAAAGGCATTTTTGCTTCCGGAAAAAGATCAGCAGAAAAGGTACCTGATGATTATAAATTTGTCAGGGATTGCCAGATTGAAACCGACCACGAGGTATTGTTGCCTGAAGATTACATTGAATCTGTATCCGAGCGTATCCGGGTGTATCGCAAACTCGACAACATCGAAAACGAAAACGAACTGCAGCAGTTTGAACATGAGATGCAAGACAGGTTTGGTGACATGCCGGAGCCGGTAAAAGGCATGCTTGAGATTGTCCGTTTGCGATGGATTGCCATGCGTACCGGATTTCAGCGCATTGTCATTAAAGATGATGTTTTCCTTGGATTTTTCCCAAAAGACCAGGCATCGATGTTTTACAAATCAGATGTGTTTGCAGGCATGATAAAATACATGCAGGAACACCCCGGCGGTTTCAGGCTGAAAGAAGACAATGGAAAATTACGCATGAAAATAAAGCCCGTACGTTCCATAAAAGAAATACGAAAGTTTCTCACCACATTGCATGATACATATTCTATCAGCAGAGAAAAACAGAATCTTGACAATTCATGATTACTCCGGATACCCTACCGTCTGGCACAAAATCACATCCCTGAAATTTTCCAGTTCCATAGCTGTATGCAGTTCATCCCTGTCAAACCAGCCCCTTACGACCGTGGCAAGGCCTTCGGAGGCGCAGTACAGGTAAACGTTTTGCGACATAAAACCGGCATTTGTGCCTGATGTGCAGCGGTAATCATCAGCCGTTACATTATTACCCGCTTTCCGGTAATCGGCAACAAAAATCAGGTTTACGGGCGCATCATCAACAAAGGCTTGTCCACCTGTTTTAGCACGGATGTCTTTGTCGTGGATTTTTTTCAGAGCGTGTTTTTCAGGTAAATATAAAAACAAGCCGTCGTCCGTACTCATATATACTTCCATTTCTTGTTTGTTGCGTGAGCTCGGTGCTGTGTGTTTCCCGTTCTCACGGTTAATACCCCAGGCTGCCCACAGCATGTTGGAAAGTTGTTGTTCACTGAGTGCTTTGTCTGTATATTCACGCGACGAATGCCTTTCGGCAAGTACCTGCATCAGTGGCATCCCTCCCGTTTTATCAGCTTCGGGCAGTGGAATGATTTCAGGGCTTTGTCCCATCATGATTAATGGCATAATAACAAATAGAATTAACGATAAATAACGCATAGTATCCTCCATTTTGGTTAATGAACTGCCGGAATGTTCCGGCAGTTCAAAGATAAAATATTATTCCTTTGTGGCTCCGCAGGGAAGATCTTTTCCTGCACAACCTGATTTTTTAGCACCGGGACAACATCCTGCTTTTTTGTTGTCATCGGAAGCGGTGTTTTTTCCTTTTACTTTGGCATCATAACCAATTTCGCCCAAAGAGGAGATGAGTTTTTCGGGTGTGGTTTTGTCACTGCGGTATTTAATCCACACCTCATCTTTTACATAGTCGGCTTTTACATCTGTAACGCCTTTGGTAAAAGAAAGTTGCTTTGTCACTTTACTTGCACAACTTCCACAATCCATTTCTGTTTTCAGGATAACTTCGCCATTGTCGTCAGTGGTTTGTGCATTTAAACCATGGCTGAAAAATGCGAATAAAATCACATTCATTACAATCATTACTTTTTTCAAAACATTAAAATTTTAAGGTTTATACTCATTTATTGTCTTTATGTAAATTCACTAATTGCCAGCGGAAACCCAGGTAAAATTTCCGGCCTTCCAGGGGCCCCCAAATCATAGCAGCATCAAAATACTTGCCAAAAGGATCTGAAGCGGCAATGATGGGCTTTTCCTGGCGGTAATTCAGGATATTCTCCACGCCCAGATACACACTCCAGCTTTTAAAATATTTTGTAACCTGAGCATGCAGCATTGGATATGGGTCAAAGCTTTCTCCGCGCTGATACACATCGGGATTTGCTGCAGTAGATGGAATTCTGCCGCCACCATTGTACTGTCCGGTAGCATCAAACTGCCATTTTCCCAGTGGTGTTTTATACGATGCGGTAAGGAAGCCTTTTGAGCGACTTGTCAGTGGAACTTCGCGCATTACTCCGCCAATGTTTTGCTGCACATCATTGTAGCGATAGGCTGTACGCAGATCCAGTCCTTTGACCAGCGGTGCTGACAATTCTATCTGATATGTATTGGAAAAGGACTGTCCGCTGAGATTACTGAAGTGTACTTCATCAACATCAGAATCCATATCAACCACGAGCTGATTTTCAAACTGGGTGCGATAATATTCTGCAGTAGCGCGCCATTCCTGATTGCCAACCATAAAATACTGTGTCAGGCTGATGCCGGCATTCCATGCTTCTTCGGGCAACAGATCATCATCAATGCGCATAACACGTGAGGATGCCAGTAAAAATGAATTCTCAGCCAGCACATTGGCGGTACGCCAGCCTTTCCCGGCACTTGCACGAATCACTGTAATACCGTTGGGTTTGTATTTCATGTGAAACCGCGGGGTATAAAACATGCCGTATTCGTTGTGGTTATCGGCACGTATTCCTGCTATGGCACTCAAACCATTATCCAGATTCATGGAATACTGCAGGTATGCTCCCGGGACAATCTCCTTGCGCCCCAGCGGAAATTCATCCAAATGCTCATCATACCGGTCATATTTCATGCTTAATCCGGCATGGTAGGTATGGTGATGATCCACCAGGACACTTTGCCATATCAGGTTGCCGTAATAACTCATCTGACTGGCCTCATACTGGCGCAGTCCATATACACCGTCATGTTCATGATAAGTCAGATTATTGATCATGGCAAGGCTGGTATGTTTCATTCCGGGAAACACATACCCGTTTTTCCAAAAAGCCTCATAGCGTTTCGTATTGATATCAACACCATAGGCTGTCTGATCTAAGGGATTAACATCAGGATTGTAATTCAACTGTCCGCCAAGGCGATCTTCATAAAAATATTTCAGACCTAAACGAGAGGTAAATCCTTTTGATCCTTTATAATCCGTCCGGGCGAAAAACAATTGACGATCCACCAGTGGGTGATCCATGAAATTGTCATTGTTGACGTCATTTTTCATGAGACTCCAGCCATGATGTGTCATCAGCATGGTACTCCAGTTATCGTTGATTATCCATCGCCCGTTCAGGTTGACTTCAGTACGGCCTTTGTCGTTGATCAACCAATTTGCATAGACCGGTTCTGAGGATGTTGGCTTTTTATATTCCACATTGATTTGACCGGTAATGGCATCATATCCGTTAACAACTGCTGCTGTTCCTTTGGATACCTGTATGGCATCCATCCAGGGGCCGGGTATATATTCCAACCCGAAAGCGGTTGCCAGGCCATAATAATTCGTGAAGTTTTCTGTCATCATCTGCACATACCGTCCGGACAAACCCAGAAGGCGAATCTGTTTTGCTCCCGTGGCAGCATCACTGTATGCAGCATCTACCGATGCATTGGTTTCAAAACTCTGCGACAGGTTACAACAAGCCGCCTTATGCAGTTCTTCTCCGGCAATGTTTTCAACGTGCATGGTTTCCAACCTGTCAACCGAACTGCCGGATTGTCGTTCTGATACGGCAATTTCATCTAACATTTCGCCTGAGATCAGTTCTATTTCAATGGTTTCCATGTCTTTTTCAACACGTACGGTATCGCTGCGGTATCCCACAAAGCTTACCAGTAGGTAATCTGTATCAGGATGATGGTTGAGCAGGAACTCACCATTTGAATTTGTTGTTGTTCCTCGGTTAGTTCCAAGCCAAATGACATTGGCTCCGGGGATGGGAACATGCTTCCCGTTTACTGTTTCGAACACCCTGCCATTAAGTTGCCGGGCATTCATTACCGGGTTGATCAACAGACCTAAACCCAGCAATAGTATTGCTTGTTTAAACATATTTCATTGTAATTTTGGTTCAACAATCATTTCAGTCACGAAAGCGAATCAAAATCACAATCTAAACACGCAGTTGGAAAGGTAACCCCGACGTATATCTGGTATTTTTGGACGGTGTAATGCCCTTTTGTGAGTAAGAAATTGTTTGCCAGGTAAGTTTATTTTCCCCGCATTGGCATACAATACATAAAAATGTGTTAAAAATACCTTTTGAATAGTTTTTGAAGGAATAAAAATCTGTATATCCGAGCTTACATGCTCAACGTGTACAGATCTGTCAATTTCACAGGATGCATCACATGTTTTTTGTTGATTGTTATGGTTGTGATCACAATTGCAGGCATGCTGTTCGATTTCAGTTTGAGCCGGTAGTAAAAACCATGAGGTTTCAAAATTTACCTTACAATGGGTGCAAAAATGCTGTTCTATGGTATATCCTGTGGTTGCTGCCAGTAAGCTAAACACTATGATAAACGCCTGTATTTTTTTCATCAGTTTCACACTGTAAAATTACATCATTTTTCATTACAACATGAAAAAACTTCAATTGTTTCAGAAGTTTTATATTTTTGTTAACTCCATGGATGTGTTAAGCATTATCGGTATAGCTTTGGCGCTCAGTTTTGATTCTTTTGCAGCAGCCATTTCCTGTGGTTTGAACTGCCAGCCTTTGAAACAAAATTATAAATTCTTAATCCCTTTGAGTTTTAGCTTTTTTCAGGCAGGCATGCCGTTGATAGGCTATTTTGCCGGTTACAAAGTGTTGCAATTTATTAATAGCTGGGATCATTGGCTG
>JAQIDD010000041.1 GCA_027858215.1 Candidatus Delongbacteria bacterium
GAAAAATTAAGTTCAGTTTTTTCATAAAACAATAAATTTTGGTTACTAAGTTTTTAAAATGATACAACACAACAACAATTCATCAAGTTTACAACGTAGTATCCTTATCGATACGAACAAATTGTAATAATTACTTTCTTTATTGTTGGTTTATAAATTTATCACTTTATTTTTAAATATCCAAAGTTTTTTTTAAAACTGTATTATTTTCAGCTTAGTTTAGATCATGCTTACATAAGGGGCCTTCTAATAATTCTTTTCGTTCAAGAAACAAATTTTGTGCAAATTTTGCGCAACTGACGAACGAAGCAAGTGCAGAGGCAAAGCTTGCTTTAACTATGCCTTGCAAGGAGGAAGAAGACGAAGTCAAACGAGGGCAGAGCCTGTAGGAACACACGGCCGTGTGTTCCTGCCTGGCTATGCCGAGTGCAGCCAAAATTATTAAAATTTTATTGCATTATCCCGATAGTGGTTCAAAAATTTTCATTGTCTATGAAAAACGCTGAAAATCTTGATGCGAAAGAATTAATAGAAGTCCCCTATATAAATATCAGTAATTTCCCCACAGGCATTTTTTTCATTCAGCTTGATTCAGATGATGGTCCGATTTATGTCGAAAAATTGGTTGTATTACGATAATGGTCTGAAAGTTAAAAGTTGATATTGAATGTTTGCACAATGTTACGATCTTGTTGTATATTACTCCTGTTTTGTGACGTGGCTCGACATCGGGATTTCGGCTACACTAATTTCGACAAGCTCTACACATCGCGATACAGCACAATACAATATGGCAACAACAAAAACCATGTAAGGAACATTGAAATATCACTACGGCTTTTGTGGGGTAATTCAGAATAAATTTTTTCAAATACCCCCTAAAAAGTTTTACAACATAGTTTGAGTTCAGGATTTTTTTTAATATTGTAACAGAATCATAACATGTTTAATTATGAAAAATTTACCATTTAGCAAAGACTATATTAACGGATTTGCAAAAAAATTCGGTTTGGATGACCTTGGCAAAGCTACCATCCGTGAAATTGTTGGCATGGTTAATTTCATTCAGGAGGATTCCGGCGTTCCATTTTTCCGCATGGAAATGGGCGTTCCCGGCCTCAATCCCCCCGAAGTGGGTATTAATGCTGAAATAGATGCCCTAAAAAGAGGGGTCGCTTCGGATTACCCCATGGTTGACGGGATAAAGCCCCTGAAAGAGGAAGCATCTAAATTCATCAAAAATTTCATAAATACGGATATCAGATCTGAAAGTTGCATTCCCACAGTGGGTTCAATGCAGGGCGGGTATGCCAGTTTTCTGATGTGTGGCAATATCGATCCGAAAAAAGACACCGCCTTGTTTATTGACCCGGGATTCCCGGTACAAAAACAGCAATTTAAGGTACTGAACCAAAAATATGAAAGTTTTGATGTGTATAATTTCAGGGGCAAAAAATTGCGCGATAAACTTGAAACGTACCTAAAAAACGGGAACATCAACAGCATCATTTATTCCAATCCCAATAATCCCACATGGGTATGCCTGACGGATGAAGAATTGCAAATTATTGGTGAACTGGCAAATAAATACGATGTAATTGTGATTGAGGACCTCGCCTATTTTGCCATGGATTTCCGTGTGGATATGTCAAAACCGGGAGAGCCACCTTATCAGCCAAGTGTTTCAAAATACACTGACAATTATATATTGCTGATTTCAAGCTCAAAAGCCTTTAGTTATGCCGGGCAACGGCTTGCTGTCACAGCCATATCCGACAAGTTGTTTCACAGAAAGTATGGCCCGTTGAGAGAACGATTCGGAGCAGATGAATTTGGCTACACTTTTGTGTTACGCAGCATTTACTCTTTATCGTCGGGCGTTTCCCACTCTGCTCAATATGCGCTGGCAGCTATGTTTAAAGCTGCGAATGAGGGCAAATTCAATTTTGTAAAATCCGTAAGAGAATATGGTGAACGAGCAGCCATTATGAAAAATATGTTTACCGATGCGGGGTTTACCATAGTGTATGATACCGATATTGACAAACCCATTGCTGATGGATTTTATTTTACCATTTCCTATCCCGGCATGAGCGGGGGAGAATTGCTTGAAGCATTGATACAAGTTGGAATATCTGCCATAGCACTTGACAACACAGGGTCCACACGCAGCGAAGGATTGCGTGCCTGTGTCTCTCAAATAGGGCTTGACAAAATGGATGCATTGCAGGAACGCGTTGAGCTTTTCAAAAAGATAAATCGTGGCTGATGAGAAAAGCTCTACTTCTGCGTTACGCTCGTGTGAAAAATCCTCATTTACGAAAGCAAACTCCGGTATCTTCAGCCTTCGCAAGCCTTTAATTTGGACTTTTCTCATCAGCCACATTAGTTTCCTTGCAAGCACTAAATCAGAAAAAAAGAAATGAACGAACAGTTGAGTATCGAAAATGAAAAAAAGTGGTTGAATAATTACGTTGATGCATTTTTCCGCACTGATGATGATTTTTACAATCAAAATATTCTGTTGAAACACAAACACAGTTTACAGGTCTGCAAGCATATTACAAATCTGGCAATAAGCCTTAATCTTTCTGATCATCAAATTAAACTGGCCGGGTTCATTGGGTTGTATCACGATATCGGTAGATTCAAGCAGTATCGTGATTACAATACATTTTCAGATAAAGATTCGGTGTATCATGGTGATTTGGGAATTGAAGAGCTGAGAGCAATTCATAAACTGGAAAATTTTACGCCCAAAGCACAAAACATAATCATTGCCAGTATCCACAATCACGGATTACCCAAAATTGAAGAAAATTTAGACGAACAAACCATGATGTTTGCCAAAATGATCCGTGATGGCGACAAAATGGACATTTATCGCATTGTAGATGAATATTACCAGGCTATGCTAAAAGGCAAACGTAACATCAGCCTGGAACTGGGATTAAAAAACACTGACAACATCAGTGAGAAAGTACTTGATGCATTTTATAATGAAAGAATTGTCTATAAATCCGACATGCAATATCTCAACGACTTTAAAATTCTGCAAATAGCCTGGATTTATGACTTGAATTTCACATACACACGTCGCTACATTTTACATTCCGGCCACATTGAGAATATCATCAAAAGCATCACGATGACAGATATACATGATACAATCAGAAAAAAAGCCCTGAATTATTTGAAATAAAGCATTTTGTTAAGCATATCCCTCTCCCGGATGAATAATTGCCTGGTTTGATCTGTGGCTGGAATGACTCACTGCAACAGATTTCTGGCGTGCTCGATTGCAGCATCGGTGACATTTTCCCCACTTGACATGCGTGCAATTTCCATGAGGCGTTCATCACCGTCAAGTTGCCGTATTGAAATTCCCTGTCTGGTTTTTTCAACGTGAAACTGAACGTTTCCAAGTGCTGCTACCTGGGCAAGGTGGGTAATATTG
>JAQIDD010000065.1 GCA_027858215.1 Candidatus Delongbacteria bacterium
TTTCGCATGAGCCATCCATTGACCAAAAATTGCAAAAGAGGATGTATTGCCAACGCACAATAAGAAATGAAAATTGTAGCAAATTATGAAAGATAAAATGGCTGAAAATATAGAATGCCAGTGCCTAACAAAGGCTATACGTAATTTGGGTAATGTGCTGATATTGAAGTTTTAGCAATGTGTAAAATTATTGGTAAATTGAAAATTAATCGTTTCAAAATCCCAAACTACGCATAGCCCAGTCGTTGGCACCCTTTCCCCGTAGTAATTCCGAAAAACCGGTATCCAGTATCCGTACAGGCCTGATACATTATAGGGGGGAGGCTCTGAAATAAATCAGACAATGTAACCTACAACGCTGCCTGTATCACAGCACTCAATCCTGGCATTTTTCCCATGCAAAAGACTCCGGCTGAATGGCACGTGGCCGAAAGGCATATCAAAAGCCACGGGGTAGTGGTAACCAGAAACCGCTTCGGCAATGATTTCATAAGCTGATTTTCCGAATTCCGTATCCTGCATATCAGTAAATTGTCCCACCAGCAGTCCCGCCAGGTTTTTCAGTTTGCCGCCGAGGCGCAGATTTTGCATGATACGGTCGAGGTGATACAAATTTTCTCCAATATCTTCAATAAAAAGAATGGCACCGTTCCAGTCAAGGTCATAAGCTGTGCCGCGCAAGGCATACAACATGCTCAGGTTGCCGCCCAGTAATGTCCCTTTTGCTGTGCCTTGCCTGTTCAGGGGATGTCTTTTTATGTTGACAGAGGAATGTTTTCCGCTCAGGGTATCAAAAACATGTTGCACCCCTTCGCTGGTTCCCTGCACCATGTATTTTGCCATCAAACCGTGCAAGCTGGCAAGGCCGTGCTGATATGCAGCAATATGCAACACAGTAACATCACTGAACCCGATGAGCCATTTTTTTTGTTCCACCGCTGCATCAAAATTGATTTTATCAACAATCCGAATACTGCCATACCCGCCACGCGCACAAAGTATCGCTTTTATTTCTGGCGCATCGAGCGCCTGTTGGAGGTCTATAAGCCTTTGCTCATCAGTGCCTGAGTATTTGTAAAAACTGCCTTTGGCATGGACTGAAATGCCTGCTTTATACCCTTCGGCTATTATTCTTTTAGCTGCGGCATCAATCAAGGAGGGATCAATTTTGCCCGCCGGGCTGACAATGTCAATGCGATCGCCTTTTTGAAGTGGTATTGGGTGTATCATCTCGCTAAATTACAGTTTTTGTGTAACAGTTTTATTGTCATTTTTAACTCAAAAATAATTTTCAGGGTTCGGAAATCAGTACATCTTTTCTCCCTGCACACGGGTTTCAAGCACTTTTGCACCCAACACTTCGTTAGGTGACGCTTTCATCAAATCGGTATCGAGAATCACAAAATCGGCAAATTTGCCTTTTTCAAGGCTGCCGCGGGTATCTTCATCAAAACTGCCTTTGGCTGCCCAGATGGTCATGGAGCGCAGGGCATCTTCGCGTGAAAGGGCATTTTTCATCTGAAAACCGCCTTTGGGGGAACCATCATGGTGGGTGCGGAATACCGCTGCATAAAAAGTGTATAACGGGTTGATTTCTTCAATGGGGAAATCCGTGCCATTGATGATCCAGCCGTTTTGTTCCAGCAAGTCCTGATACACATAAACGGTTTTGATGCGTTCTTTTCCCAGCCGCACAATAGCCCAGTCCATATCCGAGGTGCAATGCGTTGTTTGTATACTGGGAATAACACTGAGCTCACCAAATCGTTGCAGATCATCCGGATGCACTGTTTGGACATGTTCGATGCGCCAGCGGTGATCGTTTTTGTCTTTCACAAACGGTTCGTATGTATCCAGCATAAAACGCAGGGCAGAATCGCCGATACAATGTGTACACACCTGGTAGCCGTTTTCTGCAGCCATATTACAGTGTTTTTTGTAGTATGCTTTATCTTCCATGATAAAGCCTGTGTTACCCGGGTCATCGGCATAATCCTCAAGCAGGCAGGCGCCGCGGCTTCCCAGTGCCCCATCAGCGTACAATTTAATGGAACGCACTGTCAGTCGCTCAGTATGGTACGGCCCTTTGCGAACGAATGTTTCATAATTTTCTTCTGTCGGGTTAAGCATCACGTTGTTCCGGATCTTCAGTTCTCCGGCCTTATAAAATGTATCAAGCCACTCCACCATTTGTTTATCAAGCCCTGCATCAGAAACCATGCTCAGCCCCACTTCGGCACAATTGGCTTCCGCTATTTTCAGGGCAGGCAACCATTGTTCCCTGCTCAGTTCGGGGATAAGCCTGTACACACCTTCCATGGCTTTGTCGATCAGTAGGCCTGTAAGCTCACCATCTTTTTTTACATATTCCCCGCCTGTACGGCTTGCGTCAGGGGAGATTCCTGCCATTTCAATTGCTTTGGAGTTAACCACGGCAGCATGGCCATCAATGCGCACCAGGTAAACCGGTTTATCCGGCCACAACCTGTCAAGTTCAGTTTTATCAGGATATGCCTGTCCCGGCCAGTCATTCTGATCCCAGCCTCTGCCACACAACCATTCGTCATCAGAAGTCTCATCGTGTTTTTTAAGACGCTCCAGCACTTCATCAAAATCAGCAGCATCACGCAAATCCGCATAACGGTACAAATTTTCAGCATAACCCGAAAAATGGGCGTGGGCATCAATAAATCCGGGATACACACATTTCCCTTCCAGATCAAGGCTTTTTTTGCTGTGCCAGGATGCTTCCATTTCGTCCGTGGTACCTGTGTCTGCAATTTTACCGTCCTTCAATACCATGGCCTCCACCGTTGAAAAATCCTCATCCACGGTATATATTTTTCCGTTCACCAACATCAGATCGGCTTTTTCTTTTTTACATGCTGTCATACCTAACAATATTATTAAGCCACATAAGGTGACACCTTTTACTTTCATAAACAATAAATTGTTGACTTGTTCAACAAACATACAGAAAAATTTTGGTTTAATAAATGTTGATGATGTTTTGGGCGCCCCCTACCTGCCAATTCACCAGCCAGCGCTGTCAGGCAGGGGCGGCCTACGGCTATTAGTTGCTGCCTGCTGTGCTGCTGCACATAGCGCCTTTACAGGGGCTTTCTCCGGCAGCCCTGCCAGGTGTGTGCAGCATAGCACAGCAGGCAGCAAGCTAACCGCCTCCGTCCTGGCGCAGGCGTTGTCGCTTTCAGATAAATAATTTGTAACCAATCTCCCATTATTTTTCTTTGTGTGCTTAGTGTCTTTACCGTCATGCGTCGGTACAAGTTGGGAAATGTTTTAATAATTTTGTTCTGGTACACAATTTTGAATTTTAGTTCACCATTTTGAACTGATTAGTTGCATTCTTTTTTTATTCCTAAAAAAAACCTCTATCTTTAGGCTTCAGGGGACTTCTAATAATTCTTTCGCATCAAGATTTTCAGCGTTTTTCATAGACAATGCAAATTTTTGAAGCACTATAGTGAACTAAAATTATAAAATTGAACACATATCGGTATTATTCATTACATTTGTTTCTTGAAAGAAAAGAATTAATAGAAGGCCCCTTAAATAAAAATTAAAAAGATAAGTATTATGACAGACATTAGAAATTTAAAACCGGAAGCCCTTTGGAAACATTTTTATGCGTTGACACAGATTCCGCGTCCCAGTAAGAAGGAACAAGCTGCAAGTGATTTTGTTAAAAAGTTTGGCGAAGACCTAGGTTTGGAAACACATGTAGATAATGATGGAAATGTTATCATCCTTAAGCCTGCAACACCTGGTATGGAAGACCGCAAAGCTGTTGTATTGCAGGGGCATCTTGACATTGTGCCACAGAAAAATTCAGATGTGGATCATGATTTTGAAAAAGACCCCATACAAGCCTATGTGGATGGTGAATGGGTGACCGCAAAAGGAACAACCCTTGGTGCAGATAATGGTATTGGTGTAGCAGCAGCCATGGCTGTGCTTGAATCAGATGAATTGAAACATTCCTTGGTGGAAGCCCTGTTTACTATGGATGAGGAAACCGGCATGACCGGAGCCAATAACCTTGAAGGCGGACTGCTTAAAGCTGATATTCTTATTAATATGGATTCTGAAGACGAAGGGGAATTGTACGTGGGATGTGCCGGCGGCGTAGAAACCAACGTGTCAATTGATTATGAAATGCAAAATGTTCCCGAAGGGGCCAAAGCATTTAAAGTACACGTGAAAGGTTTGAAAGGCGGCCATTCAGGTTTGGATATTCATCGCGGACGTGCAAATGCCAATAAACTCATGTTCCGGTTGTTTAAAGAAGCTGTTGATAACACTGGTTTGAAAGTAGCTGAAGTGTCCGGTGGTGACTTACGTAATGCAATCCCGCGTGAATGCGTGGCTGTTGTCACTGTTGATGGGGACAAAGCCGAAGAATTTTTGGCACTCACAAAACGTTTCCTGGCAGGCATCCAGGAAGAATACAAAGAGGCCGAAGACAATCTTGGACTGGATGTTGACGGCGCAGATATCCCTGATGGGGTTTTGAAAGATGATGACCTGAAAAACCTGATTGAAGCTGTCCTTGATACACCTCATGGTGTGATAAAAATGAGTGAAAGCGTCAAAGGCCTTATTGAAACGTCCAATAACCTGGCTATTGGTGAATTGAAAGCTGGGAAGCTTGCCATTAAATGCCTGACACGCTCGGCTGTGGACGAGGAAAAAATAAAATCAGCCGAAGGCATGAAAAAATTGTGGAAAAATATTGGTGCAGACGTTACGTTTACCGGTGAATATCCAGGTTGGAAACCCAACATGGATTCAGAAATTTTGAAAACCATGGGTAAAGTGTATGAAGACCTTTATGACCATACCCCGGAAATAAAAGCCATACATGCCGGACTGGAATGTGGCATCCTGGGCAGTGTATATACCAACTGGGATATGATTTCATTCGGACCAACCATCCGTTACCCGCATTCACCTGATGAAAAAGTGAACATTGAAACGGTACAAAGGTTCTGGAACTGGCTGGTAGCCACACTGGAAAATATACCAAA
>JAQIDD010000095.1 GCA_027858215.1 Candidatus Delongbacteria bacterium
GTAATAGATAATCCAAGAGCAAAAAATCTATTATTTGAAAAGATAAATTAATGATATTAGTAACTCTCTGGAGCTGGCGGGTTGCCTACGAGCCCTCAAAAAGGCTTTGTGGCATGCCCGACCAGCGGCCGCATTGGTACATCACTCTGATCGAGGAATACAATACTGTAGTAATCAATATGTAAACGAATTAATAAACAAAATATAAAGATAAGTATGACGGAAGAAAATCATTGTTATGAAAACGCTATAGCTGAAAGGATTAACGGGATTTTAAAAGACGAATTTTATCTCGATCAATGCTTCTTTAGTTTAAAAAATGCCAAAATCGCAACTAAAAATACTATAAAATCTATAATAATAAAAGATTACACTTATCTTTAGGGTATAAAACACCAAATATGGTTTTTAAATATAGAGTTTAATTGTATGTTTAACCTGTAGCCATATTTTAGGACAAGACAGTTCAGCTTACTAACCACATTTTGAATAACCACAATTTGTACAGATCACACATCCATCCTGATAAACCAATGTATCTAGCCTGCTGCATTCGGGGCATCTTGTTCCTTTCTTTGAGGCCTTGGTTCCATTCGGGATGTAACGTTTTAATGCCCTTTCCACACCAGTTTTCCAGGTGGTGATATTTTCACTATCCAACTGAAGTGAGGCAACCAGTTCTACGGCTTTTTCAATAGGCATACCATACCTGAGGACGCCTGATATTAATTTTGCATAATTCCAAAATTCAGCATTGAACTGGTGAGAAAGCCCCTCAAAGGTAGTACTGTACCCATACCTGTTTTTGTATTGAAAATCATAACGGGAAGTTCCGTCGGGCAATTTATTTTTTATAATCTGTCCTTTGTTGATGGTTTTTGGAATGGGCAGCACATCGTCTTCCATACGTCCGGTAAAAATTTCGTATGGTTTGCCATCAAGCAATCCGACAAATGCAATCCATTCTTCTTTGTTGTTTCGGAAACGCACTACATCAGCATCCAACACCTTAGGCCGTTTTAATCCGATTCTGCGTTCCCCTTTTTTCTTCGCTTTTGATCCTGAAAGCAACACGCCATCCCTGGATCCTTCACGATAAACGGTTATGCCTTTGCATCCGGACTCCCATGCTTCGCGGTAAAGTTGATCCACAATGTCTTCAGAAACCGATTCCGGCAAATTGATGGTCACTGAAATGGAATGATCCACCCATTTTTGAATTCTGCCTTGCATTTTAACCTTATGGATGTAATCCACATCACCGGAGTTAGCTTTATAATAAGGAGATTTAGTGACAAAATTATTAATTTTCTTATCAGACATTTTTCTCACCTTATCGGGATCATGTCCATTCATTTTCAGCCAGGTTGCAAATTTCGGATGAAACACAACGTACTCTTCCCATTTGTCTCCGCTTTCATCTTCAAAATCCACCCTGGACTTCGGATCATTTGGGTTGACTTTTCTGCGGCGCCTGTACACGGGTTTAAACACAGGTTCAATGCCTGATGTAGTTTGTGTCATCAGGCTGGTAGTTCCCGTGGGGGCAATGGTCAGCAAGCTTATGTTTCTTCTACCCCATTTATCCATGTCTTCGGCCAGTTCAGGGTCTGCTTCACGAATCCTGTTCACAAACGGATTGTCTTTTTCACGCTGGGGGTCAAAAATCTGGAAAGGGCCTCTGTCTTTTGCCATATCTACAGAAGAACGGTAGGCTTCGATAGCAATAGTTTGATGAATGGTTTCTGAGAAATCTGTAGCGCTATCTGTACCATACCTCAGGTTGAGCGCAGCAAGCATATCCCCTTCAGCAGTAATGCCCAGGCCTGTTCTTCTGCCCACCTCAGCTTTGTGTTTGATTTTTTTCCACAATTTTTGTTCTGTCCTTTTGGTTTCAAAATCTTCGGGGTCAGAAGCAATTTTAGCGAGGATACTGTCAATTTTTTCAATTTCAAGATCAATGATATCATCCATGATACGCTGTGCTGCAGCTACATGTTCTTTAAACTTATCGAAATTGAATTTTGCCTGTTTTGTGAATGGTTTTTCAACATACGAGTACAGGTTTATTGCCAACAATCTACAACTGTCATAGGGACAGAGTGGTATTTCACCACACGGATTTGTGGATAATGTCCTGAAGCCGAGGTCTGCATAACAATCCGGAATAGATTCTTTGATGATGGTATCCCAGAACAAAATGCCGGGTTCAGCAGATCTCCATGCATTGTGAATGATTTTATCCCACAATTCTTTGGCTTTAATTTTTTTCTGATACGTGGTTTGTTTTGAATCTATGGGAAATTGCTGCATGTATTCTGCATCTTCATTGACAGCTTGCATGAAATCATCATGAATTTTTACAGAGACATTGGCTCCCGTAATTTTACCTGATTCCATTTTAGCATTGATAAAATCCTCAGCATCGGGATGCTTTACAGATACAGACAACATCAAAGCTCCCCTGCGGCCATCCTGAGCCACTTCACGGGTTGTGTTGGAATACCTTTCCATAAACGGAACAATGCCTGTGGAAGTCAGTGCAGAGTTGTTTACCGGACTGCCTTTTGGTCGTAAATGGGACAGGTCATGCCCTACACCACCACGTCTTTTCATCAGTTGAACCTGCTCCTGGTCCATTTTCAAAATGCCCCCATACGAATCACTGGGGTATTCATGACCAATAACAAAACAATTGGATAATGAAACAATCTGTCGATTATTGCCTATGCCTGACATGGGACCACCCTGGGGTATAACATAACGAAAATCTTTCAGCAGTTGATAAATATATTCTTCATCCATGGGATTATTATACTTTTTTTCAATCCGGTGCAGTTCTTTTGCCAGACGCCGGTGCATATCCTCCGGAGTCAATTCATATAATCTCCCTTCGGAATCTTTTAGGGCGTATTTATTAATCCACACACGTGCAGCAAGTTCATCTCCCTTAAAATACTCAAGACTTGCACTGTATGCATCCTCATCATTATACGTCTTCACTTTATTTTTTTGCAAAGCAGCTGTTTTTAATGATTTTTCCTCAGTAGTTAACATAGGACATACGTTTTAATAATTTTTGGATTGTTGCAAGGGCAAATTATCCATCACGAATATAAAATCTGTAAAAACACAAAAAACGATTTATGCAAAAGCTTTTTCAACAGGATTATTAACAAAATTATAACAATCAGGAATACAGAATTTTATTGAGAGACAAATAATTTTTGAACAAGCCCAAAACGCCTCCTCTGATATTGATTATGAAGAGATAAAAAAGATGAATAAAATAATTATAAACAGTTTTCTGTTAATATGTATATTTGTTTTTTAAAAAGCACTCTAACATGTTGTGAATCTATTTGTTTATGTTTTTAATCCACAAAATCAATATAATTTATCAACCAGAATACTTTATGCTAAAACGTTCAAATTATGTTTTGAGAACGTCAAATTTTTGCAATGCACGGCATATTTTTATCGTTGCCCCGGATTTTTTATGCAGGTATTGGGACATACTTTTTTCACATTGGTCTCTGAATTTTTCATGACTGCATTTTTGTATGACATGACACAATTCCTCGCTGCTATTTACAGAAAAAGCTGCCCCTGTCCGGATTAACTCCCTGGCTTCGATGAAACGGTGAAATTTCGGTCCGAAAACAACAGGCAAATGATAACTGGCAGGCTCAAGGATGTTATGAATTCCTTTTCCAAAGCCTCCGCCAACAAACGCAAAATGACCATAACGGTATATATTTGATAATATTCCGATGGTATCAACAACAAGCACATCCGCATTCTCGGCTTCCTCAGTTGTGCCGGTATTATAAAAACTAAGTTTCCATTTATTAAACAACTCGCTGATTTGTGCAATGTGTTTATTATCAACTTCGTGAGGAACCAAGACAAGTTTCACTCCTGTGCATTTATCCATACAGTCAGCAATCAGCTTTTCGTCTGCAGGCCATGTGCTACCGGCTATCATTATGTTGTACTGATTGTTTACAAACGCATCAAGCAGGTCGTTCTGAAAGGGTTTTTGTGCAATTTCTTTCACCCGGTCAAACCGTGTATCTCCACACACCTGTGTTTCCGTATCTGAAATATTGTTAACAAGCTGTTGTGAGTGTTGGTCTTGTAAAAACACGGCATCATAAAAATCCAGCATTGTTCTGAAAAAATTACCGTACCATTTAAAAAACACCTGTGATTGCCTGAATGTTGCAGATATCAAAAATACCGGAATGTTCTTTTGTTTCAACTGACGCAGGTGATGATACCAGAATTCATATTTAATAAATAGAGCAAATTCCGGGTTAAGCGTTTCTACAAATTGTTTTGCATTTTTCGGCACATCCATGGGCATATAAACAACAGCATCAACGGAGGAATAATTTTTCCTGGCATTGTAACCTGACGGAGAGAAAAAGCTCAAGAGAATGGAATAATCAGGATAATTTTGTTTTATCTTGTCAATAACGGGTTTCCCCTGTTCAAATTCACCCAGGGATGAACAATGTACCCATATCCATTTGGCTTTATCCTTAGATGTAATGTTTTTTAATTGTTGCAACCATGCTTTTCTGCCCCTGATAAAATCATTGGCTTTTGGATTACAAACAGAAGATATACGGATTACCAGCCAGTACACATATATTCCTGTTGTATAAAGAAACTTTGACATTGATCATTAATAATAATAAAACGGATCCGGATTTTTTCTGTACAGTGGTAAAATCCATCCTACTCTGAAACCATACAGATAATCGTGTTTAAGTTCGTTATCGGGTAAGCCTGTGTCATAATTCAGGTTACGCCTGTTGTATGTCCAGGCCTGATAAAACTCAAGGCCTGCAAAAAAATTAATATACCCTTTGGGGTCAAGAAAATGATACCCAATAAATTCTTTCATTGACAAACCATTGGTTCTCTGGTCATATCCATTTTTATAATCACCGAGAACGGCAGGAATGTTATTGTCTTTATTTTCAATATGGATATGATGTTCCAGCAATCCGGCACCAATCTGCAATCTGATTCCTGAATTCGGATTCGGAGCCAACACCGGAATTATTTTTCCTATGCTCCCTCCTGCATAAAAACCACGCTCTGTCATCAAAATCGTTCCATATTCTCCGTATTCATTGATTATATTGCCGGTTTCGTCTTTCAGGTGGTCTAAAATATCGGTTTGTTTAAGGGTTCCCCCGAATACATATCCAAATTCCAAACCAATGATCCAGTTGCTTTTGTGCTTGAACTCAACGGCTGGCCCAACCATGGAGCTAACACCAAAGCGTTCAGCTATGTCACCATCCGGCATATGAAAGCCATAAGTTAAATTAACATTAAGCATGTTGATTGAAGTATCATTCACCTGGGCTAATGCCATTACAGGCATTAGAAACACCAGTAAAATAACTTCTTTTAAACCTATAAAACCTTTAGTCAAATCAATCATATTTTACGGATACTAAGGAAAGCAAATTTAGTGTTATTGTCAAAAACAACGAAGTCTGTTTTAAAATATTACACAATTAACGAATCAAAAGCCAATAAAAACCGTAATTTCGTAGCTATGACCAGGTATTTTTTAATGACTGCTATGATGTTCTGTATTCTGAATTCTTTTGATTCAGAAGCTCAACACCTGGTATTGTTTCATAGCGAAAACATCCGGACTTCAGACAGTGTTTACCAGCTAAAGCATGTGCCTGTCATTCCCAATAATTTTCATTTATACTATGAAAACGGAAAGCCTGTAAAACAATCTGCTTATCATTTAGATTTCTTTACAGGGCAATTGTATCTGCCGCAAGAAATACAAAACAAAAACCTTGTTGCCAAATACCGCTCTTATCCTGTTGACATCAGTAATACGACAACATCTGGGTTCCCATTCAAAACGGAAAAAAACGATTCTGTACAGCCACTTTCTAAACCAGGGAGCAACAATTTTTATCATCCCGGTGATTTAAGGCAATCCACAACGAAAAAATCTAAACTCAAAACCAGTGGAAGCATTGCACGCGGGATAAACGTGGGAAACAATCAAAATGCCGTACTCAATTCCAACCTAAACCTTCAGATTGATGGGGAATTAAGCAAAAATCTACATGTAAGAGCCTCACTAACTGACAAAAATATTCCCATTCAGGCCGATGGGACAAAACAAAATTTACAGAAATTTGATAATGTGTTTGTTGAAATATACAATCCGGATTTTAATCTTAAAGCAGGTGATATTTCATTGACAGCAAAGGAAGATTATTTCATGCGCTATGACAAAAACACACGAGGCATTCACATTAATACAGTTTTGGGTAAAAACACAAACACAACAATTCATTCTGATGTGAGTGCATCTGTCAGCAGGGGGAAATATCACAAAATGGAATTCATGGGAGAAGAAGGAAATCAGGGGCCCTATAAATTACAAGGGGCAGAAAATGAAACATACATTGTGGTGGTTTCCGGGAGCGAACGTGTATTTATTGACGGGGAATTAATGACAAGGGGACAAACCCAGGATTACATCATTGACTATAATACCGGGGAAATAAGTTTTACATCAAACCAACTTATAACCAAAGACAGTCGTATTATCGTAGAATTTGAATACCGGACGTCAAGTTACAACCGGATGATGATCGGAACAAATCATGAGATCAAAACTGAAAAATCCCGGTTTTTTATCCGTTACTTCAATGAATCTGATGGAAAAAATCAGCCCTTGGATCAAAGCATTGGAACAGATAAGCGGCAATTTCTCAGCACTATTGGTGATAACTTGTCTTCCGCATTGTATCCTTCATGGGACAGCATCGGTTATGAATCTTCTCGTGTACGCTATTGCCTCACAGACACTACAGTAAACGCTCAGGCCTACGATTCAGTTTTTGTCTATTCCACACACCCTGATTCGGCTGTCTATCAGGTTAACTTTTCCAATGTAGGAGCCAACAATGGCAATTACATCAAACTGAATGATGCTACCAATGGCAGGGTTTTTAAATGGGTTGCTCCCAAAAACGGGATACCTTCAGGGAATTATGAGCCTGTTACACATTTGACGACACCCAAAAAACAGCAAATGCTCAGTTTGGGCGGAGCTTACGATTTAACAAGCACAACAGAGGTTTTCTGCCAGGTAACGCTTTCTGACAAAGACCTTAACACCTATTCCGATCTTGATTCACGTGATGATCAGGGCCTGGCTTTACGGAGTGGAATAAAACAGCAATTGCTGAAAGACAGCGTACATAACCTGCAATTTAAACTGGCTTACGATTTTATTCAACGGAATTTTACACGCCTGGAGCGTTTCCGTGAAACCGAATTTACCCGGAACTGGAACATTGAAAATGAGCTTCCTTCAGATATGAACGAACATTCAGGGCAGTTTAATCTTACGTATTCAGCTTTTGAAAAATTAAATGTTGATTTTCGTTCAGCAATGATAGACCGTCCGGGGGAATATACCGGCGGCCGTAATCAGCTTAACGGATCTTACCGGAGTGAGTCATGGGATATTTTGCTAAACGGGGATTTGCTTAATACCCGTCAAACAGGCTATGAAAGTTTTTTCATGAAAAACAATGCCACCATTGGCAAATTGTTTCCCCGGTGGCAATGGTACGGACGATATAAACAGGAATGGCAGGAAGGCTATTTCGCCGGCGATTCACTGGCATCCAATAGTTTTCGTTTTCATGAGCTGGAAACCTGGCTAAAACAGGGTCGGCAATCTGAACATAACTGGAAGTTGGGATACAAATACCGCTTGGATGCCCTTCCTCTTCAGAACGAACTTACAGGCAGCAGCGAAGCCCAGAGTGTAGATGTTAACTACCGGTTATTGACAACGGGAAATAACAATCTGGATGCCGGCTTACAATACCGTAATCTTACTGTTTTACGGGAATCTGAATTTAATGACACCAAAGCACAGGATAATTTTGCAGGTCAGGTTCGGTATCATCATGAATCTTTCAATGGTTTCCTCAGCGGAAATCTGTTTTATCAATCGGGGGCTGGCCTTGAACTGAAAAAAGAATATTCATACCTGAAAGTCCCGGATGGCCAGGGGGTATATACATGGACAGATTATAACAATAACGGGATTGAGGAACTTGATGAATTTGAAGTGGCAGTATATCAGGATCAGGCTGATTACATCCGGATTTATATTCCGGGTAACGAATACATCAAAACCTTTAACAACAGCATGAACTTCAGCTTTGATGTGAGGCCTGATCGTCTGATTGATGATCCTGAAGGATTTACCGCTATGTTATCAAAATTATCCAACCGTTTTAACATGAATTTTTCGGATAAGAACACATCCACACAAAACAAACTCAGGTATTTGCCTGTAAGTTATTTCATTCCTGACAGCTCTCTGGTTTTTTACAACAACAGCCTGCGTAACGTGTTTTCATGGGACAGGCTGAGTTCTGTTTTTACTACTGATCTGATTTACCAGCGACAGGACAACCGTTCACAACTGGTCAACGGGGAAGAAAGCCGTCAGTCTGAAACATGGAAAATACAATGGAGATGGAACATTAGCCGAGTGGTAAGCATCAGTAACACATCAGGGCTTAGAACGAAAATTTATGATTCACAATTTTTCAGCAGAAAAAATTACCACATTAATGAGGAGAATGTGCTGATAGATTTACGCATTCAACCGGATGTAAACATGCGTATTCGTTCTTTCTGTGATTTCAGTCACAGGCGGGATGAGCTGAGCGGCGAATTTTCCCGGAGTATCAGCCCAGGTGTAGAATATCGTAATAATGCACTCATCAATGGAATGTTGAGTGCACGTGTTGAATACATCAGGGTACATTATTCAGGAGATACCGGTACTTCGCTGGCGTGGCAAATGCTTGAATCACTGGAGCCGGGGGATAATTACCGCTGGACATTGAGTTTTCAAAAGCGTTTGAGTAACGGCCTACAACTTAATCTTAATTACCAGGGCAGAAAACCGGCAGGTCAACAAACGATACACACAGGAGGAGTTCAATTGAGGGCTTATTTTTAGCAGAGATCATGTCAGGAATTCATATTTTTGATTACGCCGGACTGGATGGAAACCAGATTTTCGGATAAGTTCCTGCATTTCTTCCATTGTAATTTTATGGTGAGACCCAGCAGCAGAAACCACTTGCTCTTCGATCATCACAGAACCAAGATCATTGGCTCCTGCATAAAGTGCCATGGATCCCACGTCTTTTCCTACAGTAAGCCAGCTTGCCTGAATATTGGGGATGTTATGTAAAATGATACGGCTAAAAGCTATCATTTTGAGGTATTCTGCACCATATACATCGGGCATGTCAGGGTGTTTTTCCAGCAAGTGGGTATTATACCGTTGATATGGCCAGGGAATAAAAGCCAAAAACCCGGGCTTTCCTTCAGGCTTTTCATGTTGAAGATCGCGTAACAGGATAAGATGTTTTAGGCGCTCCTGTACACTTTCGATAAATCCGAACATCATGGTAGCTGATGTAATCAAGCCCTGTTTGTGTGCTTCGCTCATAACGTCTAACCACTGATCGGTAGTGGCTTTAGCTGGAGAAACAATATTACGTACCCTGTCACTGAGAATCTCGGCTCCGGCTCCGGGAAGACTGTCCAGGCCTGCCTGTTGCAAAATCTGCAATACTTCAGCATAATTTTTTCCGACTTGTTTTGATAACCAGACAATTTCAGGTGGTCCCAGGGCATGCAGTTTTAAGCTGGGGTATTCTGATTTTAAGCGGCTAAATAAATCCACATAATAATCCAGATCAAGATCTGGATGTAAGCCCCCCTGCAATAAAATCTGATCCCCGCCCATGTTAAAAAGTTCATCAATTTTTTGTCTGTATTCATCCATACTTAGTACATACGCATGGGGATTGTTTTTTTTGACACAAAAATTACAAAACAAGCAATGTGAAAAACAAACGTTGGTAATATTAATGTTTCTGTCGATGAGCCAGCTTACATGATTACCAGGATGATGCTTTTTTCGAATGGTATCGGCTATAAAAATGATTTCGGACAATGATACTGATGCCCAAAGTTGCATGGCTTCGGGCAGGGATATATCCTGCTGGTTCAGGATCTTTTCTTTGATGACATCCGTTGTCATTGTTTAAAGCATATTAGCTATGCGATTTAGCTTGGCTTCATTAAGAATAATGATTTTACGGCCATGCAAACCGATGAGTTTATCTTGTTTAAATTCGGAAAGCAACCGGATGACAGATTCAGTGGCTGTTCCTATAAGGTTTGCGAGTTCTTCACGTGTAAGGTATATTTGAAGAATGCCGTCTTCATCAAGGCCGAATTGATTTTTAAGGTCAACAAGAACTTCAGCTAAGCGTTCCCTGACAGATTTTTGAGCAATGTCGGTAATGTAATTATTGGCTTCTCCCAATTCAGTACAAGCCAACTGAAGCATTTCAATACCAAACTCTGCATTATTTCGCAGCAAATGATACAAATCGCGGGTATAAATAAAACAAATAACCGCATCTTTTAGCACTTTTGCTGAAGTGCATGCCGGATCCCCACTGATGACAGACCTGTAACCAATGATATCTCCAGGTTTTGCAAAGCGAATAATCTGTTCTTTTCCTTCCATCCCGGTTTTATAAACTTTCATAATGCCTTTGCAAATACAGTAAAAACCATTGATACGGCTCCCTTCTTCATATAAGATCATGCCTTTTTCAAAAGTCTGACAACTTTTTCTTTCGTTTATGTAATCAATTTCGCCGGGGGTTAATTTAGTAAAAATTGTCTTGACCACCTGAACACACTCATTACAGTATGGTTCTTCCAACACTTTTCTCATAATGTTATGATATTAAATTTTAACAAATACACCATTCAACATAACAAAGATAATATTTTTTGTAACACTATTCCGTGGTAAATGTTTAAGGAGAATTAAAAAATTATTATACCTTTGTGCCTTGTGTAACATTTTGAATGAATTGCATGAAGGAAAGGAAAAACTATTCATCACAGTTTGAAGCAAATAATCTTCTGGATCTATTGATAAAATACTGGAAACCGCTTGCCATAGTGGTTCTTGTTGCTGTAGTGGTTTCTGCTATTGTAAGCTTGATGATTCAGGAAAAATACAGATCCACCGTTATTTTATATCCTACCAGTTCTGCCAGTGTGTCTAAATCACTCTTATCCAACACATCCACAGAAAATGATTTATTGGCATTTGGAGAGGAAGAAGAAGTTGAGCAAATGATACAGGTGCTCAAATCAAGTGATATAAGAGACAGGATCATCGAAAAATTTAGTTTGAAGAAACATTATCAAATTGACACCAACGCCAGATATCCAATCACCAATCTCCATCGCAAATACGATAAAAACATTAACATCAACAGGACAGAATATCAATCGGTGGAAATAGAAGTCCTGGACAGAAGTCCGGATACGGCAGCGCTAATTGCCAATACGATATCTACTCAACTTGATTCTGTGATGAATCAAATGAAACAAGAACGGGCTTCTAAAGCATTGAAACTTGTTGAAAAAGAGTATCTGAATCAAAAAGAAAAGCTTCAAAGCATGCAAAACAAATTAAATGATTTGCATAATCATGGAGTTTTTGAATTTGCATCCCAAACAGAAGTTTATAACGACCAATATGCTAAATCGTTGGCTGATGGTAATTACAAAGGGGCCAAGCTTATAAAGGAACAGCTTGATACACTTGCCAAATACGGAGCTGCTTATACAGATATCATGAGTGCGCTGGAATTTGAACAAAAGAAACTGACAGAAATTGAATCAAAATATAAGGAAGCAAAAATTGATGCAGAGCAGGATCTTCCCTACAAATATGTAGTGAATAAAGCTGTAAAAGCTGAAAAGAAGAGTTATCCTGTGCGATGGCTAATTGTGATATTGTCAACTGTATCAGCTTTTCTGCTTGCGGTAATTGTTTTGATCATATTTGAAAACGTAAAAAAAAAATAAAAATTAACCCAAAAAACCGTAAAGTCAGATACCTGACTTTTCAGTTGCCAAATTATACTGTTATGGAAAGTTATTTTAAAAACAAAAATTTGTTTAACCTGATAACCCGGTGGAAGTATCATTTGATTATCATTATGGTAGTAGCCGGGGCACTTGCTGTTTTGTTTTCATCAAGTTATTTCATCAAACCGAAATATGAGTCCAAAGCAGTATTGTATCCATTCAATACCATTACATTGTCAGAGGAATCAGAAACTGAACAGATGCTGGAAGTGCTTCAATCCAGTGACATACGCTTTAAAATATATGAAACCTTCGACATTGCAGAGCATTACGGCATTCCTTCTGATGACGCGGAATACCTTGCTAAATTAAATAACAGTTTTGATAAAAACATCGGTTTTAGCAAAACCCCGAATGAAGCCATAGAAATTGAATTTATGGATACTGATCCACAAATGGCTTCTGATGTTGTGGATTCTATTATTGCATTTTACAATCAGAAACAGCTTCAGCTTAATAAGATAAAATCAAAAGAACAGGTACGCATCTACAACGGAAGGGTCAGCAATAAAATGACGGAAGTAGATTCCTTGATCAGTGTGTTGAAAAAACACCGAAAAGAAAATGATTTACTGCATTATGGTATCCAGGTAGAACAATATACCGAAGCCATTATCAATGGCCGTTGTCTTAACGAGGCACGTAAGAACCTGGGAAACTGGAAGGAATTTGGCGGGGAATACCTTAAAACAGATTCATTATTATGGAATGCAATGGAAGATCATCATGATTTGAAAATCACGCTGGAAACATACCTAATGGATGCAAGCAAAGAAATCACATACGCACATGTGGTTGCAGAGCCCTTTCCTGCTGGTGAGAAAGCGTATCCGGTGCGTTGGATTATCATCCTGTTTTCGGTTCTTGGAGCCTTCATTGCAGGGCTGTTTATTTTAATTCTGATTGACAAAGCCAAAATTACGCGATCTGCATAAACGTGAACCTCAATAAAAAAAAAATATGGTTTTTCTATTTGCTGAGCTTTTTGTTTATAGCCCTGAATGCTTATGCGCTATTGACCAGGGGAACTTACCTGGTTAGCATTCTTCCCTTTGGTTTACTAGTTCTGCTGTTTGGCTTTTTTGCCATGGATAAACTCCTGTGGGTTTGTATCTTTTTAGTTCCCCTGTCTATTCCACTGGATATGTTTTATCCCGGCCTTGGGTTTAACATGGCATTGCCTACTGAACCCATCTTGTTTGGATTGATGTTGATTTTTCTGCTTAAACAAGCCCTCGAAAAAACCTATGACAGAAAAATATTGAATCATCCGGTTACATGGGCCATATTTTTCATGTTGTTCTGGATGTTGATAACCAGCATTACCAGTACAATGCCATGGATATCCATAAAATATTTTTTATCGCGCCTGTGGTTTGTTGTGGGTTTTTATTTCCTGCTGGTGCTGATGCTGAAAAAGAAAAAAAACATTACAAAATTTTTCTGGATATCCCTTATCCCTGTAGCGATCGTTATTCTTATTACCCTGGGTGAACATACAACCTTGGGATTTACACAAAAAACGGCTCATTCTGTTGTCAAGCCTTTCTACAATGACCATACTTCTTATGGCGCTATTTTAGCCATGTTCATACCCATACTTACAGGTTTTCTTTTTATGAAAAAATACAAAGGTTTTTTTAGGTATATCATTGTATTATTATTGTTCCTGTTTTTAATTTCCATTGTGTTTTCATACACCAGGGCTGCATGGGTTAGCCTTATAGGAGCATTCGGGATGTATCTTATTATCCGTCTGAAAATAAATTATAAATGGGTGCTTTCGGGCATAGCGGTGTTAGCAGCTTTGTTTTTTGTTTATCAAACTGATATCATGGTCATGTTGGAACAAAATAAACAGGAAAGCTCCACCGATTTTAAAGAACATGTACAAAGCATCAGTAATGTTGCTACCGATGCCTCCAACAAAGAGCGGATCAACAGATGGAATTGTGCCTTGCGGATGTTTAAAGAAAAACCTCTTGTAGGGTGGGGGCCCGGCACCTACCAGTTTCAGTATGCGCCGTTTCAACGCTCCCATGAAAAAACAATCATAAGTACCAATGCCGGAGATGTGGGAAATGCCCATTCCGAATACCTCGGACCACTTTCAGAAGAAGGCATTTTAGGCTTACTTAGTTTTGTTATTATTATGGTGACTGTGCTTATTACTGCATTGAACAGGTATAAAAAGACTAAAAGCAAGGAAACACGCACTTTATTGCTGATGCCACTCATCGGTTTGATGACGTATTTTATTCATGGCTTTCTAAACAATTTTCTTGATACCGATAAAGCATCTGCACCATTCTGGGGGTTTATTGCTGTGATTGTTGCCATAGACTTGTATCACACTAACGAAGATGATAGTCAGACAAGCCTCTCCGAAAAAGTTAAACAATAGGCTACATTCTTAAACCGGTCTGATTGAGTTATTTACTGAAGTTTCACAGTTTATAAATAACTAAAAAAATAAGCTAACTACAAATAAAAAAAGGTAGCATGTTCTTTTGTCCCGTCAAAAGAACCAAAACCTCGTGCCGGAATAATTTTTACAGGAACAAAAGGAATGTTGATGCAACAAATTTGGAAAACATAAATATCAGAATATCACAATGTTTACTTAATGTAAAGGTCATATTAAATTCTTTAAAAATAGATTTTGTTTTCTGCGAAAATTTTATTATTAACACAAAGATGGCACGATAGCACGATGGTGTGACAAAACTATAAATATAAAAGCCTTACTATAATCACACAGCACACTAAGCTTGAGCGATGGAAATACTT